>CAIXEA010000053.1 GCA_903918315.1 uncultured Acetobacteraceae bacterium
CCGTGTCAACACATCGTGGAAACGAAAATTCGTAAGCCAAACAAAGGGACTTCTAACACGTCATGGCCCGGCTTGTCCGGGCCACCGCCGCCCGCATAGTGCCGCGATAGGTAGCCCGGACAAGCCGGGCCATGACGGTGTAGAGCAGCGCCAGCAAAAATCGTTCCCGCGATGTGTGAATCCAGTAGGGACGAAGCGTTAGCTGCGTCGCTGGGGATCATATCACCAGGCCGCCATCGACATGCAGCGCCTGCCCCGTGATGTAACCCGCCGCGGGGGAGGCCAGGAAGGCAACCGCGGCCGCGACATCGTCCGGCACGCCGATCCGGCCGAGCGGGATCCGGGCGGCCTGGTCCTGTAGGGCGGCGGGCGCGATCGCGCGGTGCGCACCGCTGTCCTTGCGGATAAATCCGGGCACCACGGCATTGACCGTCACTCCGCTGGCGCCGAGTTCGATGGCCAGGACCCGCACCAGCGCCTCCAAGCCCGCCTTGGCCGCGGCGGAGGCGGGGAAAGTGGGGATATTGGTGCGAAAGCTATGGGCGACGAAGCTGGAAACCGCGACGATTCGGGGGTTTTGGCCCGCCCGCAGAATGGGCGCCGCGGCCCGGGCCAGGCGGAAAAACGCACCCTGAATCGCCTCCACCGAGGCCGTCATCCCCGCATCCGTCAAATCCGCGATCTGCGTGCGATCCGCGAACCCGGCATTGCTGATCAACACATCAAGCCCGCCCATCCGCGCCACCGCCGTCTCAACCACCACCGCCGCCTCTGCGGCCACCGCCAGATCGGCCAGAATGACGGAGGCCGTGGCCCCGGCCGCCCGCACCGCCGCCGCCACAGCCTCCGCCCCTTCGGCATTGCGGCGGGTGTGGATCAGGAAGGCGGTGCCGGGCGCGGCCATGGTGCGGCATATCGCGGCACCGATCCCGCTCGCGGCGCCGGTGACGAGAACGGTGCGCGGTCGATCCATAAGCGGCTCCTGATCGGGTGTTGCGGCCTGGTGAGTTTGAACCGAATGGCCTTGGCGGAGCAATCCGGCCGGTAGCCATCTTGAGGCCCATCCCCCAACGGGCTAAGACCGCGCCAGGCGCCCGCCACCAATGGTCGGCCCGAGGAGGCGGCGAAACCAGGTGGATATCGAGAGCCTGATCGAAAACGTAGCGAACGCGGTGACCGCGGGGCTGACGATTGGATGCATCTACGGCCTGATGTGTATCGGCCTGGGGCTGATTTTCGGCATCATGAAGGTGGTGAATTTCGCCCAGGGCGAAATCCTGATGCTTGGCATGTTCGCCAGTCTGTATCTGGTCACGGGCGGCGGCATCCTGGCCTTTCTCGGGCCTTATATCGGCCCCTTCGTCGGCGCATTGCTGGCCGGCCCGATCGTGTTCGTCGTCGGCGCGCTGATCCATAAATTCCTGATCAGCCGGGTTTCGGGGTTGAAGACAGCCGGAACAATTGACGATGGTCATTTTGGTCAGTTGATCGTGACGCTCGGCATTTCGCTGATCTTGCAGAACGGTGGCATGATCGTGTTCGGCTCCACCCCCTTCACCGTTCAGACGCCGCTGTCGTCGTCGGCGATCGAGGTCGCGGTCGGCTATGGCGATGCCTCCGTCTTCCTGAACAAGGCCAAGCTGATCGCCTGCGCGGTCGCCATCGCGGTTGCCTTCGCGCTTTATATGGTGATGGAGTTCACCCGCATCGGCAAAGCCCTGCGCGCCGCCGCCGACAATCCGACCGCCGCCACCTACATGGGCATCAATGTCGACGGCTATTATCGGATGGCCTTCGGGATGGGCTGCGGCATCACCGCCATTGCCGGCGGGTTGATGGCCACCTATCTGTCCTTCGGACCCTTCGTCGGCTTCGATTACGTCATCATCATGTATTCCGGCGTGGTGCTGGGCGGCATCGGCTCCATCATGGGGGCTTTCTGGGGCGGGCTGACGGTGGGTTTCGTGCAGCAGGTCTCGGCTCTGGTCCTGCCGCCGCAGTTGCAGAACGCGGCGATCTTCATCGTCTTCCTGCTGATCGTCCTCTTGAGACCGCAAGGCCTGTTCGGCCGTTCGGCGGAGCGCGCGTGACATGAGGAACGGTACCGCCGCCAAATTCCGCAAGGACCTGATCATTCTGCTGGTCCTGTCGGTCGCTTATCTCGCGCTGTCCTGGTCGGTGACCAACAGCTATTACCAGTTGATCCTGACGCTGGTGCCGATCTGGGCGGCGTTCGGGGTGTCGTGGAATATCCTGTCGGGCTATGGCGGGCAGCTGTCGTTCGGCCATGCCAGCTTCTTCGGTATCGGCGGCTATGCCGTCACCCTGGCGCTGGCCTATTGGAACCTGACGCCCTGGCTGGGCATTCCCTTTGGCATGATCGTCGGCGGCGTCGCCGCGGTGATCATCGGCACGCCCACCTTCCGCCTGCGCGGGCATTACTTCGCGCTGTCGATGTTGGCCTACCCGCTCGCCATCCTTTATTTCCTGCAATATTTCGGCTTCCAGGAAATGTCGCTGGCGATGCACCGGGAGGCTCCGGCCGCCTATCTCGAGTTCTCCGATCCGCGCTTTTACACCATCGTCGCCGTCGGCCTGCTGATCATGGCGGTGCTGGTCTGCATGCTGGTGGAGAATTCGCGCTTCGGCCTGGCTTTGCTGGCGGTGCGCCAGAATGAGCTGGCGGCGGAAGCGGCGGGCATCGATTCCAAGACCTGGAAGATGCGGGCGCTGATCGTGTCCGGCATGATCGCGGCGGCGGCGGGCGGGCTCTATGCCTGCGTGCAGCTGGTGGTGACGCCGGATTCGGTGTTCGGCATGCTCGTCTCCGCCCAGCCGGTGGTGCTGACGCTGTTCGGCGGCGTCGCCTCCCTCTGGGGGCCGGTCATCGGCGCGGCCTTCCTGGTGCCGCTGTCGAAGTTCCTGGATGCCTATGCCGGCAACGTGCTGCCGGGCATTCAGGGCGTGGTCTATGGCGCGGCGGTGATCATCATCATCCTGGCCGCCCCGGACGGTCTCTATTGGACGCTGCGGGACCGGTTCTTCAAGAAGCCGGCGGTGCTGCCGATCCCGGTGGCGAGCAAGCCGCCGCCGGTGGTGACGTCGTCGGTGTCGGCGGGAACGCCGCTGATGAAAGTTGCCGGCCTGTCGAAATCCTTCGGCGGCCTGCGCGCGGTCAGCAACGTCTCGTTCGAAATCGCCGAGGGCGAGATCCTCGGTATCATCGGCCCCAACGGCGCCGGCAAGACCACCTTGTTCAACCTGCTGAACGGGGTGCTGCCCGCGAATGAGGGTTCGGCCACCCTGGCCGGCGAGTCGATGCTCGGCAAGAAAGTGCATCAGGTCTGCCGCATGGGCGTCGGGCGCACCTTTCAGGTCGTGCGCAGCTTCCCGCGTTTGCCGCTGATCGATAATGTCATCGTCGGCGCCTATGGGGCGGGCCTGTCGGATCAAGATGCCGCCGATGCCGCGATCCATGCGCTGCACCGCACCGGCCTGGCGGATATCGCGGGGGTGGAGGCGGGCAGCCTGACCAACAAGCAGTTGCGCCTGATGGAACTGGCCCGCGCTTTGGCCGGCCGGCCCCGGCTGCTGCTGCTGGATGAAACCCTGGCGGGTCTGGGACGAGAGGAATGCGACGACATCCTCGACGTGCTCAAGCGCCTGCGTGAGGAAGGGATGACCATCGGCATCATTGAACACACCATGCATGCCATGCTGCGCATCGCGGACCGGTTCGTGGTGCTGGATCACGGCGCGGTGCTGGCCTCCGGCCCGCCGCGCACGGTGGTGGAGGATCGGACAGTGATCGAGGCTTATCTCGGCAAGAAGTGGTTGGCGAAACAGGATGCTTGAGGTCTCAAACCTGTCTGTGTCCTATGGCGGCCTGCGGGCGCTTACGGACGTTTCCCTCAGTGTCGCCGAAGGGCAGTTCGTCACGGTCGTCGGGCCCAATGGCGCCGGCAAGACCACGCTGTTCAAGACGATCTCGGGCGTGGTGCGCCCGGCGGCCGGGAAAATCACCTTTTTCGGCAAGGATCTGGCGACGATCTCGGCGTCCGAACGCGCCCATCTCGGCATCGCCCATGTCCCCGAGGGGCGGCAGGTGTTCAAAACGCTGACGGTGCGGGAAAACCTGGAGATGGGGGCCTATCCGGCTGCCGGTCAGGCCGCCTGGTCGCGCACGCTCGATCGCATCCACACATTGTTCCCGATCCTGCATGAACGCGCCGGCCAGCTCGCGGGCACGCTCTCGGGCGGGGAGCAGCAGATGGTCGCCATCGGCCGCGGCCTCGCCTGCGCACCGCGCCTGCTGATGCTGGACGAGCCGTCGATGGGCCTGGCGCCGGCGGTGACCGACACCATCTTCGAGCGGGTGCAGCAGATCCATAAGGAAGACGGCGTCACCATCCTGCTGGTCGAACAGCGGGTGGCGGAGGCGCTGGAACTGTCCGACCACGGCTATGTGCTGGAAACCGGGCACATGGTGCTGGACGGACCCTATGAAACGCTGCTGGCCGACGACCGGGTGCGGAAATCGTATCTGGGGCTGACCTGACGCTCGGCACCCGCCGCATCACCCCATCAAAACCTCAAACAGGGAGACACCAACCATGAGCCTCACACCCACCATCGGCCGACGCACCGCCCTCGCCGGCGCCGCGGCCCTCGCCGGCACCCGCATCGCCCGCGCCCAAACCCCGGCCGAGGTCAAACTCGCCATGCTCGTGCCGCTGTCTGGCCCCTGGGCCCGGTCGGGCCTGCTGGAGCAGATGGGCGCCCGCATGGCCGTCGACGACATCAACAACGCCGGCGGCATCAAGGCGCTTGGCGGCGCGAAGGTGAAGCTGCTGGAATTCGACGCCGGTGAATCCGCCGAAAAGGCCAAAGACGCCGCCCAGCGCATGGTCGCGCAGGAACCCGACCTGTCCGGCGGCTTCGGCTGCTGGCTGTCCACCTTCACCCTCGCCGCGACCGAAGTGACCGAACGTGCCGAGCTGCCCTGGCTGACCCTGTCCTATTCGGATCTGATCACCAATCGCGGCTTCAAATATGTGTTCCAGTGCTCCCCCACCGCCGATGCGCAGGCGAAGGAACTGGTTCCCATCATCATGGATCTCGCCCAGAGCGCCGGCGGCAAGCGCCCGACCAAGGTGGCGATCGTCGGCGACAACTCCGCCTCCTCCGTCAGCTTCTACAAGGCGATCCATGAGATCGTGGTGCCGGAGCAGAAGCTGACCCTGGTGACCGACGAAGTCTTCACGCCGCCGCTGGCGGATGCGACGACGATCGTGCAGAAGCTGCGCAGCGGCAAGCCGGACTTCGTGCTGATGCAGTCCACCAATGCCGGTGACGACCGCATGCTGGTCGACAAATTCTACGAGTTCGGCCTCACCGCCCAAAAGATGGCCATGATCGGCGGCGGCGGCCATTGGTGCCAGCCGGAGCTGACCAAGCTCACCACCAAAGAGCATCTGGAAGGTGTGATCGTCGGCCTGGCCAACTGGCCCGGCAAGGCGATGCAGGACGTCAACAAGCGCTTCATCGAACGCACCAAGGAGCCATGGTTCGGCCATGACTCGCTGTTCGGCTACACCCATGTGATGACCTATGTGGCCGCGATCGAGCATGCCAAATCGGCGGACCGCCACAAGGTGATGGAATCGCTGCACACGATGGACGTCACCGATGGCCCGGCCCGGTTCTTCCCGGATGGGCGCATCAAGTTCGACGAAAAGGGCCGCCGCGTCGGCGCCAAGCTCTGCATCGTGCAGTGGCGCGACGGTGTGCCGGTGCCGGTGTTCCCGACCAATGTCGCCACCCATGCGGCGGTCTGGCCCAAGGCGTAACGCCTTGATGCCCCCTCCTTGCGCGGGAGGGGGCAGCCTGATTCTGTCGGTTTTGAGACGACGAGGACATCATGGACGAATGGCAGGTCTACGCCGTCCGCTATGCCCATAATCCGGCGGCGCGGCGGTCCACCAATTTTATCGGCGGCGATCCCCATGACGCGCCAATGCCGCTGGATTACTTCGTCTGGGCGATGAAATCGGGCAACCGCACTATCGTCCTCGATACCGGTTTCGATGAGGCGATGGGCATCAAACGCGGCCGCCAGTTCCTGCAATCCCCCGCCATCGGCCTGAACGCCATCGGCGTGCGCCCCGACCAGGTGGGCGATGTCATCCTGTCGCACATGCACTACGATCATTGCGGCAATTACGACATGTTCCCAGCCGCCAAATACCACCTCCAGGACAAGGAGATGGAATACTGCACCGGGCGCTGCATCTGCCACGCCGGCCTGCGCACCCCGTTCGAAGAGGATGACGTCGTCGCCATCGTGCGCAAACTCTATCGCGGCCAGCTCGCTTTCCATGACGGCGTCGATGAAATCGCCCCTGGCGTGATCGTCCACCATGTCGGGGGCCACAGCAAAGGCCTGCAGATCACCCGCGTCTGGACCCGGCGCGGCTGGATGGTTCTGGCCGCCGATGCCAGCCACTTCTACGCCAACATGGAAGAGGGCCGCGCCTTCCCGATCGTGCACAATCACGAGGACACGCTGAACGGCTACGCCACCATGCGCCGGCTCAGCAGCCAGACGACCGGCATCATCCCCGGGCACGACCCGCTGGTGCTGGCCCGCTACCCCGCAGCCGCCCCGGGGCTGGAGGGCATCGCCGTCCGCCTGGACGCGGATCCCATCGCGTGAGCGAAGAAGCCGCCGCGTTCCTCCGGGCGCGGCGGCGTCCTTTGGAATTGGTGATCTTTGACTGCGACGGCGTGCTGATCGACAGTGAAGGCCTGTGCAACCGCGTCTGCGCTGCCTTGCTGACCGAGCAAGGCTGGCCCATGACCGCCCAGGACTGCCACGACCGCTTCATCGGCCTCAGCTTCCCCGCCATGCAGCCGATGATCGAGGCCGAACTCGGCCGAACCCTCGGCGCCGGCTGGGTCGATCAGGTCGTCGCCGCGGTGACCGCGGCCATGACGCGCGAGGTCGAGGCCATGCCCGGCGCCCGGGACGCCCTGGACGCGGTGACGGGTCTGGGCCTGCCTTGGCGCATTGCCTCCAACTCCTCACCCACCGAAATGCACGCCAAATTCGCCCGTGTCTGCTGGTCCGATCTGGTGGCCGGGCGCACCCATAGCGCTGTTGACGTGCCGGAACCCAAGCCCGCCCCGGACCTGTTCCTGGCCGCGGCGGCGGCGGAGCGGGTCGATCCCCGCGCCTGCCTGGTGATCGAGGACAGCGTCCCTGGCGCCACCGCCGCGCGCGCCGCCGGCATGGACTGCCTGGGGCTGGTGCCGCATGGTGACGAGTCCGGTTTGCGCGCTGCGGGCGCGGTACCGTTCCGGGCGATGGGCGATCTGGGGTGGGTCCTGGCGGGGGCGATGCGGCGTTGGTTTGACACGGATGAACGCCGATGATCCTCCTCACGACGCTCTATCCCTGGACCAAGGCTTTCCACGTTATCAGCATGGTCGCCTGGATGGCCGGCATGTTCTATCTGCCGCGCCTGTTTGTGTACCATTGTGAGATGCAGCGCGGCTCCGCCGAGAGTGAGCGCTTCAAGATCATGGAGCACCGGCTGCTCAAGCAAATCATCAACCCCGCGATGATCGCGACCTGGAGCTTCGGGCTTCTGCTCGTTCTCACCCCCGGCGTGATCGATTGGACCGCCGGCTGGTGGTGGGTCAAATTCACCGCCGTGCTGCTGATGGCCGGCTTCCACGGCGCGATGTCGAAATGGAAGCGGCTGTTCATGGAAGACCGCAACACGCGCAGCCACCGCTATTACCGCTTCGCCAATGAGGTGCCGACGCTGCTGCTGCTGATCATCGTAATCATGGTGATCGTGCGGCCTTGATCGGGTTGCCCGGCTCGGGGTCCGGCCTCACACTGGCCGCGAACAGGAAAACGGAGCGAGTCATGGACCTCAACGGCACGGTAGCTTTGGTCACGGGCGGCAATGGCGGGCTGGGGCAGCGCATTTGCCACGCTTTGGCGAAAGAGGGCGTACACATCGCCGTCATGTACGCCCAAAGCAAGGACCAGGCCGAGGGCGTGGCCCGCGATCTGGCCGCGCGCTACCAGGTCAATGCCGCCGCCTTTGGCTGTGACATCACCGATGATGCGGCGGTGGCGCAGCTGATCGCCGCGGTCACCGCGCGCTTCGGACGGATCGATATCCTGATCAACGATGCCGCCTATAACAAGGCGATCCCCTTCACCGACCTGGACAATCTGACGCTGGACGTCTGGGACAAGATCATAGCGGTGAATCTGACCGGGCCCATGCGGCTCACCAAGGCGGTGGCCCCGATCATGAAGGCGCAGGGCCGGGGGCGGGTGGTGAACATTGCATCGGTGGCGGGTCTGCATCCGACCGGATCCTCGATCGCCTATGCGGTGTCCAAGGCCGGCCTGATTCACCTCACGCGGTGCCTGGCCGTGGGCATGGCGCCCGAGACGCTGGTGAACTGCGTCGCGCCCGGCCTGATCGAGGGCACGCGCGCGACCGCCAATCTGCTGCCGGAGATGATCGAGCGTTCGTCCCAGGGCGCGGTGCTGAAGAAGCCCGCTGACAAGGACGACTGCGCCGATATGGTCGTGACCATGTGCCGGACGGAAACGATGACCGGGCAGACCGTGGTGATCGACGCCGGGCGGGTCTTCCACTGATCGGATGATCAGGCCCGCATCGCGCTGGCGCGGGTCTCGGCGATCACCTGATCGCGATGTTCGGGCAGGGATCGCGCGGCGGCGGCCTCGGCCCGGATCCGGGTCCATTGTTCGAACACCGCCTCGATGTCCTTGGGTGTCACATTGGGGAGGTTGAGGATCGACTGCCGGTGATTGGCGGGCCGGGTCAGATAGTCATCGGGCAAGTAGCCTTTGGCTTTGCAAAGCTGGAACAGTTCGGTACCGGGATAGGGGTAGAAGACGAAAAACCCGAAATCGACCGGTTGCAGTTCGTGGTGCAGGGCGATGGTTTCCTGCATCTCGGCGCGGCTCTCCCCCGGCGTGCCGATGATGTAATTGGCGGTGGCCATGATCCCCGCCTCTTTCGTCCAGCGGAACACATCGCGAAAGCGCTGATTGGTGGCGGATCGTTTCATGATCTCCCGTCGCACGCGTTCGCTGCCGCTTTCGACGCCGTAGACGATGTGCCAGCAACCGGCCTCCGCCAGTTCATGCAGCATGGTTTCGTTCACGGTTTCGACGCGGGCATGCAGGGAGAAGCGGACCCCGACCTCGCGCTTGAAGATTTTGCAGAATTCGCGGACCCAGGGATGGTGAATGGTGAAGGTATCATCGAGGAAGATGATGTAATTCAGCGGCCCTTCCTCCCGCAGCGCGGCGATCTCGGCCAGGACATTGCCATGGCTGCGGCGGCGGCCGTAGCTGGTGGTGTCCGGCGTGTCGTAGAGCTGGTCATACATCCGCGCCGCGCAATAGGTGCAGGGAAACGGGCAGCCGCGCTGGGTGGAGATATGGCGCACGCCCCAGCGCTCATCGAGCATGTCGCGGGCCGCGAAGGGAATGGAATCCAGCGGCTCGATCGGATTGCGCAATTTCGGCCTGGTGCCGCCTTTGACCCAGATATTGGCGATGTCGCCGATAGCGCCGGCTTCCATGGCGTTGACGAGGTCTAGTAAAGCCGCCTCCCCTTCCCCCAGGCAGACGTAATCGATGCCGTCCTGGCGCAGGACTTCCTCGGGCGAGAAGGTTGGGTGCAGGCCGCCGGCGATGACGGGAATGTTGCTGATCCGGCGGAGGCCGCCGAGCACCTGTTGGGCGCGCAGCCATTGCCGTGTGGTGAGGGAAACGCCGATCAGGCCGGGCGCTTCGGCGCGGATTTCGTCGGCCAGTTCGGCCACATCGCGATCGGCCGGGACCCGCAGGAACGCGGCCTCATGCCCATGCTGGCGGAGATAGGCGGCGAGGAAAGACGGGCCGAGGGACGCGACCGCCCATTCGGATTCTGTGTCCAGTTCGAGGAACAACACTTTCATGGGCGTGAGTGTGGCAGGCGGAAAGGTTCTGGTCCATGCGGAA
Source organism: uncultured Acetobacteraceae bacterium (assembly GCA_903918315.1). Classification (GTDB taxonomy): domain Bacteria; phylum Pseudomonadota; class Alphaproteobacteria; order Acetobacterales; family Acetobacteraceae; genus Rhodopila. The sequence continues at coordinate 10,067 of CAIXEA010000053.1, forward strand.
GACTCCCCCAGGGGGCTGGGGCGGAACGCGGGTCTTGACTTGCCCTGCGCCCGCCGTCCAGGTTGGGGACGTGGCTGAGCGGGTGGGGATATGACGGGCGCTGGCAGAAACGAACCTGAGCCGGTGGGGACGGCCCCGTGACATGACGGCGGCGGTGAAATACGGATTCGTATCCTACGCGCATCTCGATGTGGATCTGTTCAAAGAATTTGAGCCGCATCTGAAGACTTTGGAGCGAGAGTTTCCCGATCTGACAATCTGGGTCGACACCGATCTGGGCGGGGGTGACGCCTGGAGAAGACGCATTTTGGAGCAGATTGCTAACCCATCTTATTCATCCTGGCCCAGCCCAAGCGCCCGCCCGGGTCATATGGTGTCATACCGAAATACTACACCGCGCGCCTCGCCGATGCTTGCCGTGCCGCGTTTCGAACCAGATTTGTCAGGCGTTGGCGGTGGAGGGAACCAGACTCATCGGGGCACACGCCTCGCGGCTCACGTCGGCCGCGGCGCCAGCGACCCAACCAACC
>CAIXEA010000054.1 GCA_903918315.1 uncultured Acetobacteraceae bacterium
GCCCGGACAAGCCGGGCCATGACGGTGTAGAGCAGCGCTGGCAAAAATCGTTCCCGCGATGTGTGAATCCAGTAGGGCTTGTCCGGGCCATGACGGACGGAACAAGGCGTGTTCGGCCTGTGGTCAGGTTGGTCTCAGAGCGGCTTTGCTCAGATCAGGCTGGCGCCAGGCCCCGCGGCGAAGGGATCGACCGGATAGCGCACGCTGACCAGAGCGAGGCCCTCGGCCGGGGCGGTGGGGCCGGCGGCGGCGCGGTTGCGGGCGGCCAAGGCCTGGGCGACGCGCTCCGGCGCCCAGGTGCCGTCGCCGACAAGGCGCAGCGTGCCGACGAAGTTGCGCACCTGATGATGCAGGAAACTGCGGGCTTCGACCGCGAAGGTGATGATCTCCCCCTCCCGGGTCACGTCCAGGCGGTCCAGGGTGCGGATCGGGCTTTTGGCCTGGCAGGCGGCGGCGCGGAACGACGTGAAGTCGTGCTTGCCCAGCATCAATTGCGCCGCGGCGTGCATGCGTTCGGCGTCCAGGGGCGCGGCGACGTGCCAGACCTGGCCGTCGTTCAGCGCCGGGCGGGCGCGGCGATTGAGGACGCGGTAGCGATAGGCCCGATGGATGGCGGAAAAGCGGGGATTCCACCCCTCCGGCGCCACCGCCGCCTGGCGCACGACCAGCCGATGCGGTTTCATGTGGTAGTTCAGGGCGTCGCGGACCTGGCGCGGCTGGTAGCCGTCGGGCAGGGCGATCATCGCCACCTGCGCCTCGGCATGCACGCCGGAATCGGTGCGTCCGGCGACGATGCTGGACACCGGGGCGCCTTTGTTGAGATTGGTGGCGGCACGCTCCAGCACTTCCTGTAGCGACAGGCCGGAATCCTGGCGCTGCCAGCCCACAAAGGCGCCGCCGTCATATTCCAGCAGGAGCGCCCATCGGGTCATCCGCCGAGCACGGCGCCCGCGGCCACCGGCCGCCCGCGCAGGAACGCCGCCGCGTCCATCGCACCCCGGCCGGGCAGTTGAACCCGGGTCAGGCGCAGCGCGCCAACCCCGCAGGCGACGGTCAACGCCGTGTCGAGCACCGTCCCCGGGGCGGCGGACAGGGGCGCCGGTTCCAGGGACACGGCCAAAACCTTGAACACCACCCCGTCCAGCGTCGTGAATGTCCCCGGCCAGGGGTCGAAGGCCCGCACCCGGCGATCCAGCGCCGCCGCGTCCGCCGTCCAGTCCAGCCGCCCATCATCGCGCGACAGTTTGGGGGCGTAGGTGACGCCATCCTCCGGCTGCGGCACGGGGGGAGGGGTTTCGTCCAGCGCCCGCAGGATCAGCCGTGCCCCCATGGCCGCCAACCCGTCATGCAGTGTCGCCGTGGTGGTCGTCGCGGTTATCGGCACCGACTCGCGCAGCAGCATCGGGCCCGTGTCGAGCCCGGCCTCCATCTGCATGATCGTCACCCCGGTTTCGCCATCCCCCGCCAGGATGGCGGCCTGGATCGGCCCCGCCCCGCGCCAGCGCGGCAGCAGGCTGGCATGGATGTTCAGGCACCCGCGGCGCGGTGCATCCAGCATCGCTTGCGGCAGGATCAGCCCATAGGCCGCCACCACCGCCACATCGGCGTGCAGCGCGGCGAAGGCGGCCTGCGCGTCGGGATCGGTGCGCAGCCGGGCCGGGGTGCGCACCGGGAGGCCCAGCGTATCGGCGGCCACATGCACCGGGCAGCGCCGCACCGCCTGACCCCGCCCGGCCGGGCGGGGGGGCTGGCAATAGACGGCGGCGATCTCATGACCCGCGTCATGCAGGGCGCGCAGCGCCGGCACGGCGAAGTCCGGGCTGCCCATGAAGATCACGCGCATGGCGGTTTACCGTTTCAACTTCTGCTCTTTGGCCAGTTTGCGCATGATCATATTGCGCTTGAGGACCGACAGATGGTCGACGAACAGCACGCCGTCCAGATGGTCGATCTCATGCTGGATGCAGGCGGACAGCAGGTTCTCCGCCTCGATCTCCTGCTTCGCACCGAGCTGGTCCAGGTAGCGGACCTTCACCCGGGCGGGGCGGGTCACCTCGGCATACATGTTCGGCAGCGACAGGCAGCCCTCTTCACGGACCGCCAGTTCGGTGCTCAGGCCAATGATCTCCGGATTGATCATGGTGATCGGCCGCGGCTTGTTGTCGGGCATCAGGTCGATCACCAGGAGCCGCAGCCCCAGATCCACCTGCGGCGCGGCCAGGCCGATCCCGGGCGCGGTATACATGGTGGCGAACATGCGCGGGATGATGCCGCGCACCGCGTCATCGTCGGTCTTGCCCACCGCGCGCGCCTTCGCCTTCAACCGCGCATGCGGCGCGATCAGGATCGGCATCAGAGGGACGTCGAACGTGGGGATGATTGTCTGCTCCATGCGCCGGATGTAGCGAGGCTATGGATCGGGATCAACCTGGGCATCAAACACCCCTTGCAACCCAGCCCGCGAATGACAAAATACCTCGCAACCGGATCGCCATATCGGGTTCCGGATAACGCTTCGCTCAATGGAGGGGGCCAATGTCGACCCGCATGTTTACGTCACCGCTTTTCCTTGGCTTCGATCATCTGGAACAGATGGTGGAACGCGCCTCCAAGGCCGCGTCCGACGGGTATCCGCCTTATAATATCGAGCAGGTCAGCCAGACCGGCCTGCGCATCTCCCTGGCCGTGGCCGGCTTCACCATGGACGATCTGCAGATCACGCAGGAAGACAACCAGCTCGTGATCCGGGGCCGCCAGACCGACGATACCCAGGGCCGGGTGTTCATCCATCGCGGCATCGCCGCCCGGCAATTCCAGCGCGCCTTCGTGCTCGCTGAAGGAATCGAGGTGAAGGGCGCCTGGCTCGATAACGGGCTGCTGCACATCGACCTCGCCCGGCCGCAGCCGGAGGTGCGGGTGCGCAACATCCCGATCACCAAGCCGAACAAGACCAGCACCCCGGCCATCACGACGGTGGTCGATGCCACCCGGGATTATCGTTGAAAGCACGGGCGTTGAACGCGTGGATCAGGAGAGTTTCACCATGACCGATCATGACACATCGACCGAAACCCAGAAGGTCGCATCCTTCGACATCCGCCACCTGTCGGCCGAACAACTGGCGCAGCTCGGCGTGTCCCACATCGCCTATGTGAAGCCGGTGACGGTGAACGGGCAGAGCGGCTTCGCCATCCATGCCGCCGACGGCACCCCGATGGCGGTCGCCGGCGACCGGGAGGTGGCGATGGCCGCCATCCTGCAACATGAGATGCACGCGCTTTCGGTGCATTGATGGGGGATCCTCACCTACCGTGGCCGCACATCGCGGAAACGATTTTCGCGCGTTCTGCTCTACACCGTCATGGCCCGGCTTGTCCGGGCCAACCCCGCCCGCACCGTGCCGCGATAGGTGGCCCGGACAAGCCGGGCCATGACGATTGGGGCAGGATCGCGCACATCCGTTTCCGCGATCTGTGAATTCGGTAGGGATCCTCGCTGTCAATAAGATCGATTGGCAAGGAGCGGTAGCCGCCATTTTTGGGATCGTCTCCTTGACGTACTCGTTGTGTTACGGCCTAAAATATTAGGGTCACCGCGGAGAAAACGAGATGGCCGGGTACGTGTACCTTGTTGAAGAGGTTCCTCATTGTTCAGGCGAAAGCGGACCCTGGACCAAGATCGGTTGCTCTAAGAACCCGCCGGAGTGGCGTATCGGAGCAAATCTGACGCGCGGTAATCCGAGAAAATTAAACCTGGCGGTTGTATATCAGTTCGAACCAGAATCAGACGCATATGCGGCTGAAGCCAAGGCACACGCCCGATTTCGGCAGTTTTCTCACCAAAAAGAATGGTTTCAGGTCTCCTGGCAACAGGTAGCCGAGTGGGGCGACGGTATTGAGCATTGGCAACGGAGAAATGAATCGATAACGCTATAATATAGCCCTGATTATCCAACGTCCGCCGCTTTTTGGAAAGCACCGCCGATCCATATTGCACTGTCGATGAGGATCACGCGGGGCCCGGTCGCCGTCGTGGAATATCGGCTACATGCGGCTCGGGTCCGCCCAGGCGGGCGAGACGGCGGCTACTCTCACGCGCAATCAGACCCTTGAGGGCTTCGCGAATGAGCGACGGGGTCTCATCGATCCCTGTCAGGCTTTTGGCTTCTGAGACCAGGGCATCGTCGAGCGTGATGGTCGTGCGCATGGGGAATCTCCGCCACCGGGTGCGTCATAACCGGCATCAGAGGCTGCGATTTACAATGTCCACCCAACCGCGTGACGACTCCCCCGCTCTGGCGTAAACCGCTCCCAACGGACCCAAGCGCAGGAACCAACCCATGACCACCGTCACCGCCAATATCGCCTCCCCCCGCATCCTGCTCGTCGCCGGTGGCGCGGTGAAACAGGTGGCCGATGTGCTGGCCAAATTCGGCCTGTCCCGCCCCTTGGTGGTCACCGATCCCTTCATGGTCAAATCCGGCCTGGTGCGCGCCTGCCTCGACCCGCTGGAGGCCGCGGGCATCCAGGCCGCGGTGTTCAGCGACACCGTGCCCGAGCCAGATGACACCATCATCGAAGCCGGCGTGGCCGAGCTCAACCAGGGTTCCTACGATTGTATGATCGGCTTCGGCGGCGGTTCCCCCATCGATACCGCCAAGGCGATGGCCATCCTCAGCCAGGGCGGCGGCAAGATGCGGGACTACAAGGTGCCCTTCGCGGCTGACATCGCGCGGCTGCCGATCATTGCTATTCCGACGACGGCGGGGACGGGGAGTGAGTGCACGCGGTTCACGGTCATCACCGACCATGAACGCGATGAGAAGATGCTGATCGCCGGCCTCGGCTGCCTGCCGCTCGCCGCGATCGTCGATTACGAGCTGACCTTCACCGTCCCGCCGCGCACCACCGCCGATACCGGCATCGACAGCTTCACCCATGCGCTGGAGGCCTATGTCTCCAAACGTGCCAACCCCTTCTCCGACGCATTGGCGCTGGCCGCGATGGAGTTGATTGGCAAGAACCTGCGCACCGCCTGCGCCGAACCCCGCAACGCCATCGCCCGCGAAGGCATGATGATCGGCGCCACCCAGGCGGGGCTGGCGTTTTCCAACAGCTCCGTCGCGCTGGTGCATGGCATGTCCCGCCCGATCGGGGCGCATTTCCATGTGCCGCATGGGCTGTCGAATGCGATGCTGATGCCGGCGATCACCCGATTCTCGTTGTCCGGCGCGCCCGGACGCTATGCCGAGGCGTCCCGCCGGGTGGGCTTCGCCGCGGCGCATGACTCCGACGCGGTGGCGGGGGCGAAGCTGATCACCGGGCTGGAGGCCTGGAACAAGGAACTGTCGGTGCCGACACCGTCCGAATTCGGGATCAAGGAAGCGGATTGGTTCGGCAAGATGGAACTGATGGCGCAGCAGGCCCTGGGTTCCGGCAGCCCGAACAACAATCCGCGGGTGCCGGATGCGACCGAGATCATGGCCCTTTACCGCGAAGTCTGGTACGGCGCCGCCAGCAACCAACCCGGCGCATAGGACCGATCGATGATCTCCCCCGAACTGCGCGCCCGCGCGGACCTGATTCTGGACGACGCCACCATCCCGTCGCTGCCGAACCATTACCGCGGCAAGGTGCGCGACAATTATGACCTGCCGGACGGACGGCGCATTCTGATCACGACCGATCGTCTGAGCGCCTTTGACCGCAGCCTGGCCTGCATCCCCTGCAAAGGGCAGGTGCTGACGCAGACAGCCCGGTTCTGGTTCGAGGCCACCAAGGACATCTGTCCCAACCATGTCCTGGCCTACCCCGACCCGAACGTGGTCATCGGGCAGCGGCTGACTATCCTGCCGGTCGAGGTCGTGGTGCGCGGCTATCTGGCCGGAACGACCGGGACCTCCATCCTGACGATGTACAAGGCCGGCCAGCGCACGGTTTACGGCGTGACCCTGCCGGACGGCATGCGCGACAATGAGCGTCTGCCGCAGCCCATCATCACCCCCACCACCAAGGCCGATAACGGCGGCCACGACATGCCGCTGACGGCGGCGGAGATCGTCGATGGCGGCCTGCTGCCGGCGGCGCAATGGGACGCGGTGTGCGAATACACGCTGGCGCTGTTCGCACGGGGCCAGAGCATGGCGGCCGAGCGGGGGTTGATTCTCGCCGATACCAAATATGAATTCGGCGTCGACCCCGCTGGCCGCATCATCCTCGCCGATGAGATCCATACCCCCGACAGCAGTCGTTATTGGTTTCAGGAAACCTTCTCGGATCGCTTCGAACGCGGAGAGCGGCCGGACAGTTTCGACAAGGACGTCATGCGCAACTGGGTCGCCGCGCGCTGCGATCCCTATAAGGACGCGATACCGCCCATTCCCTCGGACATCGTACTGGAGACGGCGCAGGTCTATATCTCGGCGTTCGAACGCATCACCGGCCAGCGGTTCGATTACCCCGAACTGCGGGAGCCGGTGCTGACCCGGATCCGGCGCAATCTGGCGGTTTATGCGTAAATTGTATCCCTGAGCGCCCCCTTTGTCATGGCCCGGCCCGTCCCTACCAAGGGACTTCTGACACGTCATGGCCCGGTCTGTCCCTACCAAGGGACTTCTGGCACGTCATGGCCCGGTCTGTCCCTACCAAGGGACCTCTAACACGTCATGGCCCGGCTTGTCCGGGCCAC
>CAIXEA010000055.1 GCA_903918315.1 uncultured Acetobacteraceae bacterium
GGATCCGATCGAGGCGGACAGCGCGCTGCGATCATGGACAGCCTGATCGTCAGCGCGAAGATGCATGACATCGAACCGCAGGCCTGGCTGGCGCATGTCCTGGCCCGCATCGCCCAGCATCCCGCCAGCCAGCTGGACGAACTACTCCCGTGGAACTGGCGACCGCATGAGGCGCCAACGCGTCAGGCAGCCTGACCATGGCAGCGCCAAGCTACGTTTTTACCATCGCTCGCGTCGCCGAAATGCTCGACGAAGACGAGGAATGGTTGCAATCAATCGCCGACGATATGGAGCCGGAAGACGGTCGCCTGCAGGTCGTCGGCACTGACGAAACCTCCATAACGGCATTCACACCGTTCGGAATCGACAGCCTCAGGGAGCTGATGCCTATGTACAGGCGAAAGAACCCCGAAAGCTGAGCACACCATCCTGCACCGCCGCGGTGCTCACCGGATGGAAACGCTTTTCAGCGCGTCCCATGCTGCTATACGCAGTTTCAGCGCGCGCAACGCTGCCCGAGGCAGCCGGACCAGTTCGTCCTGGTCGAGGCAGTCCAACGCCTCAAGAAGCGTGGCTGTGGGGGACGTGCTGTGTTCGGCCATCAGTTCGATGATCCACAGCGCGCCATGCACGTCGAGGCCCGATCCCCCGGCCAATTTCCGGAGATTACCGTCGCCGGTCTGTCAATTAGCGTTGAAAAGTTTCCAGGTAACAGCGTCCAAAAGTTTCCAGTTTCTCATGCTGGCTTCGGCTGTTTTTTGCGCTGCTTGAAGCGGAAGGAGTCGTTGCCGGTTTCCAGTATATCGCAGTGATGGGTGATGCGATCGAGCAAGGTGGTTGTCATTTTGGCATCGCCGAACATGACCCGCTTCAGCGCCCAAGCAGCATTTTTCTGCCACGTGATCAGAACCCATCACCGCTCAACCCCGCTAATTTCCAGAATTATCTTCAGGATATGAAGATAATCACGGCTTTTGGCCCACGCAGCCAGCGGTGCCTGCAGGCCTCACTCATCCACCGGCAACACAATCCCATCATCGCTGACACGTTCCTGTGTTTCGGAGCCACCGTGCGCTTGACAGAATGGCGACGGGTGGAGAGAACCTGATAGATATGAATGTGTTGCTTGCAGCGAAGTAGCGCTAACAGCTCAAGGCGATGCGCGATCACGCTCGGACATGAAGGTAAGAATATGATTATTTTCCTATATCTTCCTTTTGATGTATGCTACACGACCATGCTACATTAGCATAAATCGTTGATTTAATTGCATAAAATCGATAGATGAAGTTATTCGTAATCAGTAGGTCCACAGTTCGATTCTGTGTGCCGGCACCATGCCTTCCCATCAAAAACCGCAGGATTCTCCACGATGCCCAACGGTATTCGCTCGGTTGCGGTTTTCTGCGGCTCGCGCAGTGGCAATAACCCGCTTTATGCCGAGGCCGCCGCCGCGATGGGCCGGGGTCTGGCGAAGGCCGGCATCACGCTGGTTTATGGTGCGGGGCAGAATGGGTTGATGGGCATCCTCGCCAATGCCGCCCTGGCCGCCGGCGGCCGGGTCGAGGGTGTCATCCCCGAGTTCCTGGTGAAGTGGGAGGTCGCGCATCAAGGCCTCGACGCATTGGAGGTCACCGATGGCATGCACAGCCGCAAGCGCCGCATGTTCGAAATCGCCGACGCCTTCGTCACCCTGCCCGGCGGCATCGGCACCCTGGATGAAACCGTCGAAATTCTGAGCTGGCGGCAATTGAAGCTGCACGCGAAGCCGATCCTGATTTGCGACGTCGCGGGCTTCGCGCGGCCCTTCATCGACGGATTACGGGCCACCGTTGAGCAGGGATTCGCGGGTCCGGAGGTCCTCGGTTTTTTTGAGGTGCTGGACGGCGTCGATGGAATCCTGACCCGCCTGACCCGCTAAGCGCCACGCCCGCATCCAGCGCCCAGGACTTCTGAGGCACCCGCTGCGTGCGAAAAACCGATTTCCGGTGGGATCGTCATTTGTAAGGCGAAAATGGCGGCACCGCACCGGAGGCCACAAGATAATCTTGTGGACCTCTGATCCCTATGATTACACTTCCTGCAAGATGAGCCGAAAGAATGCTCATCGAATAAGCAATGCGTGAACAGGGAGTGCAAAAATGTCCGGATATAACGGAACGTCACAGACCATTCCGTGGTGGAAGGAACCCACCAAAGATCAATGGTACGCATATTGCGCGGCCTGGCTGGGCTGGACGCTGGATGCGTTCGATTTCACCGTCTTCCTGTTGATCATGGCGCCGATCGCGCAGGAGTTCGGGGTCCCGCTGATTGATGTGACGGCGGTTTTCTCGGTGACGCTGATCATGCGCCTGGGCGGTGCGACCGCCTCCGGCTGGCTGGCCGATCGGCTGGGGCGCCGGGCGCCGCTGATGATTTCCATTCTTTGGTATTCGGTGTGCAATTTCGCCGCCGGGTTTTCCCCGAGCTTCACCTTCCTGTTCGTGGTCCGGGCGCTGCTGGGTATCGGGATGGGGGCGGAATGGCCGGCGGGGGCGGCATTGGCGATGGAATCCTGGCCCGCGCGGTCACGGGGTCTGATGTCCGGCGTGTTGCAGGGATCGTGGGGGCTGGGCTTTGCTTTGTCTGCCTTGGCCTATGGCGTTCTGTACGCGCCCCTCGAAGCCTGGCATAAGGGTTATGGCTGGCGCGGCATGCTGATCCTGGGCGTGCTGCCGGCCCTGGCCTGCGTCTGGATCCGCTTCTACGTCAAAGAGCCGGAAGTCTGGGTCGAAAACAAGAAGCAGCAGGATGTCAATCAAACCCAGGTCACACTGCCGCTCTTCGCCATCTTCAAGCCCCGGTATTTGTTCAACACCCTGACCGGCTGCGTCTGGATGGGGGCGAATTTCTGCGTTTACTACGCGATCTGGGCCATGCTGGGTACCTATCTGCAAAAAGAGCTGGGCTGGACGCCGGCGCAGGTATCGGTCCCGGTGTTCTGGGGCAACATCATCACCTTCCTCGCCAGCAGCTTCTGGGGCGCGATGTCCGAGCGTATCGGCCGCCGCTGGGCGCTGATGATCCCGTGCAGTATCGCGATCCCGCTGGTGCCGCTCTATCTGACAACGACGGATCCGAGCTGGTTCCTGGCTTTGTTCCTGCTGACGATCTGCTTTGTCGGCGGCAAGGACGCGCTCAACCCCGGCTGGCTGTCGGAACGGTTCCCAACCGAGGTCCGCGCCACCGCGGCCGGCTTCGTGTATCACCAGGGCGCCGTCTGGGGGGCCGCCGTCGCCCCGCTGCTTACTTATTACGCGGTCAATCAGAAAATGGGATTCGCCACGCCGATGATGTACGGCACGGTGGGCTCACTCATTGTCTATGTGATCGCGGTTTACCTCGGGCCGGAAACCAGGGGTATGGTCATGACAGCCGATCTGGAGGTGATTGAGACTGTGACGCCAGCGTAACGCGGGTGACAGGCACGGTTCCGTGGCAGCGTTGATCTTGCCGCGGAACCGTTTTTGCAACGCTGGGGCGCGGAGGCCGGGTTAGCCGCCTTTCTTGGGCAGTGCCCGCTCACCCGGCCGAGGAATGGCCAAGCCTGTACCGCCCATATTGTCCTTGACCCTCTCGGCGTCCGTCTTTTTGGGTTTCTTGGCCTCGCGGTTCGATTTCTTCTGACCTTTGGCCACGGCTTTTTCCATTCTTGGTTGCCACGGCAGGACATTGACACATCCGGAACGCTCCGGCCCCATACATTCGCTGTCCGGTCTCCGCGCTTATCCTTGATCGTTCAAATGGCAGGCGCTGTTGTGGCCCGGCGCGATCTCTCGCAGCGCCGGCGTTTCGACCGAGCAGCGCGGCATCGCATGCGGGCAGCGCGGATGGAAATGGCATCCCGCCGGCGGGTCGATCGGGCTGGGGATTTCGCCCTTGATGGCGGTGAAGCGGCGCTTGCGGGTATCGATCCGCGGCACTTCGGCCAGCAATGCCTGGGTGTAGGGATGGTTGGGATGGGCGAAGATCTCTTCGGATCGCGCGGATTCCACGATCCGGCCGAGATACATGATCATCACCCGATCCGAGAGATGCTCGACCACCCCCAGATCGTGGCTGATGAAGAGATAGGTCAGGTCGAGATCGCGCCGAAGGTCCATGAACAGGTTGAGAATCTGCGCCTGGATGGAAACATCCAGCGCGGCCACCGCCTCATCGCAGACCAGAAACTCCGGCTGCACCGCCAGCGCCCGGGCGATGCCGATCCGCTGGCGTTGACCGCCGGAGAACTGGTGCGGGTAGCGGCGCTTGAAGGTGGGATCGAGCCCGGCGCGCTGGAGTTGCATATCCAGATAGCTGTCGAATTCGTCCTTGCGGATCAGGCCGTGTACCAACGGCGCCTCGCCCACGATATCGGCGACGCGCATGCGCGGATTGAGCGACGCGTAGGGGTCCTGAAAGATCATCTGGACCTTGAGCCGGGCATCCCGCGACGCCTCGGGCGTCAGGGTGGTGACATCCTGGCCCTTGAACAGCACCTGGCCCTCGGTCGGGGGCATGATGCCGGCGACCATGCGGCCGATGGTGGATTTACCGCAGCCGGATTCCCCGACCAGGCCCACCACCTCCCCCTTGGCGACGGTCAGAGCGACGCCATCGACGGCACGCACCGTCTCATTCTTCGGGGGTTTGCCGAAGCGTTCAGCGAGGCCGCGGGTCAGACGGGCGGCCGCGTCGTAGGACGGGCCGAAGCGCTTGGCGATGCCGCGCAATTCGATGATGGGCGGGTTCATGCGGACACCGGATGGAAGCAGCGGGCGGTGTGCCCGGGGGCGATGTCGCTGACCGGCGGTTCCTGCACACATGCGTCGGTCGCATGGGTGCAGCGGGTGCGGAAGGCGCAGCCGGGCGGCAGCGACAACAGGCTGGGCGTTGTGCCGGGGATCTGGCGCAGCTTTTCACCGCGCTTGTTACGGCTCGGCACGCTGCCAATCAGGCCGTGCGTATAGGGATGGCGCGGGTGATCCAGCACGTCGGACGCGCCCCCGGTTTCCACCACCCGACCCGCGTACATGACCGCGATGCGATCCGCGAGGCCGGCGATCACCGACAGATCATGGGTGATCCAGATCAGGGCGGTGCCGTGATCGGTCGCGAGCTTCTGCACTTCGGCCAGGATCTGCGCCTGGATGGTGACATCCAGCGCCGTGGTTGGCTCATCGGCGATCAGCAGATCGGGATTGTGCAGCAGCGCGATGGCAATGGCGACGCGCTGGCGCATGCCGCCGGAGAACTGGTGCGGGTAAGCATTCAGCCGCTCCTCCGGGCTGGGGATCCCCACCATGCCGAGGGCGTCGCGGGAGCGGGCACGCGCTTCAGCCTTGGAAACCTGGGCATGCGCCTGCACCGTCTCGATCATCTGGGTGTCGATGCGCAGAACCGGGTTCAGCGTCATCATCGGGTCCTGGAAGATCATGGCGATGCGGTTACCGCGCAGATGGCGCATATCGCGCTCGGTCAGCGTGGCGAGGTCCTGGCCCTTATACAGGATCTGGCCCCCGGCCAGCCGCCCGGGCGGGTCAATCAGGCCAATGATCGAAAAGCCGGTAACGGATTTACCCGAGCCCGATTCGCCCACGAGGCCCAGCACCTCCCCGCGCCCGACGCTAAACGAGACATCGTCCACCGCCTTGACCACACCGGCGCGGGTGAAGAAATGCGTGCGCAGATTGCGCACCTCCAGGGTCGCGCTCATCGCTTCAGCCTTGGGTTGAGCACGTCGCGCAAATGGTCCCCGACCAGGTTGATGGACACGATCGTCACCAGCAGCGCGATGCCGGGGTAGAAACTGATCCAGTATTTGCCCGACAGCATGTATTGATACCCGTTGGCGATCAGCAAGCCGAGCGACGGCTCCGTGATCGGCACGCCGAGGCCGAGGAAGGACAATGTCGCCTCCAACGCGATGGCGCGGGCGACCTGCTGGGTAGCGATGACGATCAGCGGCGGCAGGCAATTGGGCAGCAGATGGCGGAACATGATCCGCCGCCACGGGAGTGCGAGGCATGCGGCGGCCTCGATATACTCCTTGCGGCGTTCGACCATGGCGATGGCGCGGACATTGCGCGCGTAGCCGGCCCATTCGACCATCACCAGCGCCAGCACGACGTTCATGATGCCCTTGCCGAGCACGGCCAGGATCATCAGCGCGACCAGGATGGAGGGGAAGGAAAGCTGCAGGTCCACCAGCCGCATGATGATGGTGTCGGTGCGCCGGCCGAAGAAGGCGGCGAGCAGACCGAGCGTGGTGCCGACCACGGCGGCGAACATGGCGGAGCCGACCCCGACCATGAGGCTGATGCGCAGCCCGTAGAGCATGCCGGAGAACATGTCCCGGCCCTGATCGTCGGTCCCCAACAGATAGGTGAACCCGGCGGCGGCCTTCGACCCCGGCGGCAAGCGCCCATCCATGATGTCGAGCTGGGCGAGGTCGTAGGGGTTCTGCGGCGCGATCCAATTGGCGAAGATCGCCAGCAGGGCAATGATGGTGAACACCGTCAGACCGAACAAAGCGAGCTTCGAGGCCGCGAATTCAGACACGAAGCGGCGGAACGGGGTTTCCTCCCGGGGGGCGGTCATGGGGTGGGTGCCTGGCGCGAGGGGGGGATGGTTGGATGGCGAGCGGTGGAGGGAGAAGGGAACGGCGAAGGAGAGGGAGAGGGAGAGGGAGAGGGAGAGGGAGAGGGAGAGGCATAAGGTAATTGCCGTCCCGGTCTCCCGCCCCGTGCCCCCTCCCCCGTCATCCCCGGGCTTGTCCCGGGGACCAAGGTTTCCGCTGGTGCCGCGATTGGTCCCCGGGACAAGCCCGGGGATGACGCGAAGGGGGACCGAAAATAACCGCCGCCGACCATCGAAAAAACTACCCGCCGTTCACACTTCCTTAACCGGTCGCTGGCCATACTGGAGGAATGAAAGGCGGCTGGGTCTACATCCTCACCAATAAACCATTCGGGCCCCTCTATGTCGGAGTCACAAACGACCTCCCCCGCCGCATGGGTGAGCACCGCGCACGCGTAGGAACAGGCTTCGTCGCGACCTATGGCCTCACCCGGCTGGTCTACACCGAATGGCACGAAGACATTCTGTCGGCGATCCAAAGGGAGAAGAACATCAAGCACTGGCCGAGGGCCTGGAAACTGAACGTAATCGTGGCGGCCAATCCGACGTGGGAAGAGCTGTTGCCAAACGGCTTTTAGCGCGTTGGGACTTCCATCACGCCACCTTCCCCCGTCATCCCCGGGCTTGTCCCGGGGACCAAGGTCATCACACTGCC
>CAIXEA010000056.1 GCA_903918315.1 uncultured Acetobacteraceae bacterium
AACGCCTTTGGCACCGTCCACCTGTTGATCGATCGGCGTTGAACGCCGAGCACCCTGAGATCGCTGAGCTATTGATTTTCTCAGTGATCTCATGATCTCAGCGCCCTCAGCGTTACAATCCAACCCGTCAACGGCACATATGGCGCCCATAAATCAATGAACCAAAAAATTATCAAAACATATTCATTCAATAAACCCCAAAAACCGGAAGCAAACGCAAGGCTTCGTGGCTTTAAAATCTTCGTGATCTTCGTGCAAATCCGGCCCCCCGCACCGCGCCGCGACAGGTGGCCCGGACCAGCCGGGCCATGACGAATAGGGTGTGAACCAAGGGTTTCAACCGTTGGTGCCGGCAGCCTGGGAAACGCCTTTGGCACCGTCCACCTGTTGATCGATCGGCGTTGAACGCCGAGCACCCTGAGATCGCTGAGCTATTGATTTTCTCAGTGATCTCATGATCTCAGCGCCCTCAGCGTTACAATCCAACCCATCAACGGCACATATGGTGCCAATAAATCAATGAACCAAAATAACCCCCGGCCGTGCCACCCGCACGACTCTGTCCATCAGCCCCAATCCCACACCAGACCAGCCCGGCGCGAACGCACACCCATTTTCCTTGACTAAATTCCTATAATCACCGATACTGGACCCGTTTTTTCTCCCCTTAAGGTCCTTACCCCCATGTCAGCCGTCCCAGCCCAAAGCCAATCGTTCATTGAAACCGACTGCGACACCCCGTTCACCCGCACCCTGCTGCGCACCCTCGTCGCCACCTTCCGGGCCAAACCCAACGAGACGGAAGCCGAATACAAAGAACGCTATGCCGCCGTCGTCATCGCCTTCGCCGCTTTCGCCCCGCGCGACGCGATCGAGCAGATGCTGGCCGCCCAGATCGTCGCCGCGTCGCAGGCCGCCCTCGACTGCATGACGCAAGCCATCGTGGCCGAGGACTCCCTCTCCCAGGCCGCTTTGCATCGCAGTTATACCGCCTTCAACCGCACCGTGAACGCGACGATGCGCACTCTGGCCAAGGCGCAGGCGCGCCCCGCCGCCGCCATCGCCCCTCCCCCGGTCATCGAGGCCCCGGCCCAGCCGGCGCGCGTGGTCGCATTGAAACCGCCGCAACACCCCATACGCCGTGAGCCGGCACGCGCCACCCCGGCCCCGAAGCCCCCCAGGGACCCCGCGAAGATGGACGATGACGAGCTGATCGCGCGGATGGAATACCTGCGCGCCCGCATGGAGGCGGAGGGAAACCTGCCGAACACACCCCTTACACCCTGACGGCCCCTGTTTCCGGCCCACCGGTATTCCCCCCGCTGACGCGAGCGGGCATTCTTTGCGCCTGGAGCCCGTCCGTTCGCGGACGGATGGGCTCCGGCTCTGTCTGATCGCGCCCTTTCACCGGTTTGTTGATGGCTGCGCGATTCACCATAAACCGGTATTGCGCTATGCGTCTGCCATTCAACAGGAGGAACCACCATGGATCTCGGTCTCAAGGGCAAGAAGGCCATCGTCTGCGCCGCCAGCAAGGGCCTCGGCCGCGCCTGTGCGATCGCGCTCGCACGCGAGGGCGTCGACCTCGTCATCACCGCCCGCACCGCGTCGGAGCTTGAAGCCACCGCGGCGGAAATCCGCGCTTTGACGGGCGCCAAGGTGATCGCGGTCGCCGGCGACATCACCACCGAGGAAGGCCGCGCCGCCGCCCTCGCCGCCTGCCCGGAGCCGGATATCCTGGTCAACAATGCCGGCGGCCCGCCGCGCGGCGATTTCCGCGACTGGGATCGCGACATGTGGATCAAGGCGGTGGACGCCAATATGCTGACGCCGATCTTTCTGATCAAATCGGTGGTCGATGGGATGATCGCGCGGAAATTCGGGCGGATCGTGAATATCACGTCGGGTTCGGTGAAGTCGCCGATACCGGAGCTGGGCATGTCGAATGGGGCCCGCGCCGGTCTGACCGGGTTCGTGGCTGGCCTGGCGCGGCAGGTGGCGAAGCATAATGTCGTCATCAACAACATCCTGCCCGGCCCGTTCCTGACCGACCGCCTGCGCGGCGGCTTCCAGGAAGCGGCGCGGGCGTCCAACCGCCCGGTCGATGAGCTGGTGCAGGAACGGGCCAAGGGCTCCCCGGCCGGCCGTGTCGGCGATCCCGCCGAATTCGGCGATGCCTGCGCCTTCCTGTGTTCGGCGAAAATCAGCTTCATCGTCGGGCAGAACCTGCTGCTCGATGGCGGCGCGTTCAATTCGTCGATGTCGTAGACCGATGGATCCGAGCGTCCTTCCGGCCGCCACGATCGCCGCGCGGATCCGCGCCGGCGACCTCGGCTGCCGGGAGGTGCTCGACCATTTCATCGCCCGCGTCGAACGCCTGAACCCCCGCATCAACGCTGTGGTGGTGCGCGATTTCGAACGGGCGCGGGACCGGGCGGCGCGGCTGGACAGCCAGGCGGACAAGTCCGCGCCGTTGTTCGGCGTGCCGATGACGGTCAAGGAAAGTTTCGACGTCGCCGGCCTGGCCTCCACCCGCGGGCATTTATCGGCGCGGGACCATCGGGCGCGGGTTTCGTCCCTGGCGATAAGCCGGCTGGAAGAGGCCGGGGTGGTGATCTTCGGCAAGACCAATGTGCCGATCGATCTGGCGGACTGGCAGAGCTATAACCCGGTCTATGGCACGACCGCCAATCCCTGGGACCTCACGCGCCCCCCCGGCGGTTCGTCCGGCGGCTCCGCGGCCGCTTTGGCGGCGGGGCTGACGGGGCTGGAGCTGGGCACCGATATCGGCGGCTCGATCCGGGTGCCCGCGCATTATTGCGGGGTCTTCGCCCATAAGCCGACATGGGGGCTGTGCCCGAATTTCGGGGACCCGGCGACGAGCCGGACGGCGATGAACGATATCGCGGTGCTCGGCCCCCTCGCCCGCTCCGCCGCCGATTTGCGGCTGGTGCTGGATGCCGTGGCCTGGCCCGATCCGGCCGATACGGCGCTGCGCCCGGCCTTGCCCGCCCCGCATTTCACCGGTTTGCGCGGCCTGCGCGTGGCCGTCTGGTCGCGCGAGCCGGGCCAGGCGACCGATTCCAACACCACCGTGTGCATCGAGACCCTGGCGGACCATCTGGCGCGGGAGGGCGCGGTGATCAGCCGCACCGCGCGGCCGGCCTTCGACCCGCTGGAGGCGTACCGGCTTTACCTCACCTTGCTGAATGCCGCCTGGAGCGGTTCGGCGAGCGAGGCGGTCATCACCCGGGAACGCGCCATCGCCGCCGCGCTGGCGCCGGACGTCATGACCGCGGATGCCATCATGGTGCGTGGCGTGGATATGACGCATCGCACCTGGCTCGGCCTGAACGAACGCCGCCATGTCATCCGCCGGGCCTGGAACGCGTTTTTCCGCGACTGGGACGTGCTGCTCTGCCCCGTCATCGCCACTCCGGCGATGGCGCACCGCCAGGATGGGGAAACCTGGGAGCGCCGCATCACCATCGAGGGGACCGAGATCGCCTATAACGACCAGCTGTTCTGGCCGGGCATCACCGGGGGCTTTCACCTCCCGGCCAGCATCGCCCCGATTGGCCTCAGCGCCGGGAGCCTGCCCATCGGGGTGCAGATCGCCGGCCCCATCCACGGCGATCGCGTGACGATCGCGGTGGCGGGCCTGCTGGAACAGGCCGGATATGCCTTCCGCCCGCCCCCCGGCTGGGCCTGACGGCCAAAACGTCCTTGCTCCCGGGCCGCCGAACCTTCTACCGTCACGGGGACGATCAACGGAGCGCGGTTATGCTAAAACGCAAATGGGCAACAGGATGTTTTCTGCTCGCGGGCCTCGCGCTCGCCACCCCGTCCTGGGCCCAGAAATCGGCCGACACGCTGCGGGTCACCTGGCGCGACGCCATTCCCAATGTCGATCCGTATTACAACCAGCTGCGCTCCGGCATCATTCTGGCGCATCAGGCCTGGGACACCCTGGTCTATCGCGATCCCGAGACGTTCCAGAACAAGCCGCTGCTGGCGGAATCCTTTGCATGGGTCGATGACACCACCATCGACTTCACCCTGCGCCAGGGCGTGACCTTCCATAACGGCGACCGCTTCACCGCCGATGACGTGGTCTACACGATCAACACCGTGATCGCGGACAAGCAGGTTTCGGTGCCCAGCAACTACGCCTTCTACGCGGGGGCGGAGAAGATCGACGATTACCATGTGCGGGTGAAGCTCAAGCGCGTGTTTCCCGCCGCGCTCGACTACATGGCGATGACCCTGTGGATCTGGCCGAAAGCCTATCGGGAGAAGGTTGGCGCGGACGAGTACCGCCTGCACCCCATCGGCACCGGGCCCTATAAGATCACCAAAGTCGACGGCGTCACCCAGATCGATCTGGAACGCTACGATGGCTATTACGCGGCCAGCCCCAAGGGCAAACCCGCCATCGGCAAGCTGACCATTCATGAGGTCCCGGATTCCGCGACCGAGATGGCCGAATTGCTGGGGGGCCGCGCCGACTGGATCTGGAAATTCAGCCCCGACCAGTTCGACAATGTCGGGCGCATGCCCACCCTGCAGGCGCTGCGCTCGGAATCCATGCGCATCGGCTACTTCATGATGGATGCCGCGGGCCGCACGGGCGCGGACAATCCGCTGACGAAAGAGAAAGTCCGGCAGGCGATTTTTCATGCCATCGACCGCGAGACGATGGCCAAACAACTGGTCCAGGGCGGCTCCCGCCCCTTGAACGCCCCGTGCTATCCCACGCAATTCGGCTGCGATGCCGGCGCGGCGGCGGTCTATGCCTATGATCCCGCCAAGGCCAAGGCCCTGCTGGCGGAAGCCGGCTACCCCAATGGCTTCGATACCGAGCTGGTGACCTACGAACTGCCGTCCTGGGCCGGGGCGATGCAAAACTACCTCAAGGCGGTGGGGATCAACGCCCGGCTCAGCGTCCTGCAAGTCGGCGCCGTGGTGCAGCGCAGCATCGCCGGTCAGAACCCGCTGGAGGCCGGCGATTGGGGCAGCTATTCGATCAACGACGTCTCGGCCATTCTGCCGCAGTATTTCACCGGCGGCGGCTCGGATTACAGCCGGGATGCGGAGGTGACGGCGCTGGTTCAGGCGGGCGGGGCGACGACAGATCCGGATCAGCGGCGCAAGGCCTATAGTGCCGCGATCAAGATGATCACCGAAAAGGCCTACTGGCTGCCGCTCTACACCTATACCATCCCCTATGGCCTGTCGCGTCAGCTGAACTTCAAACCCTATCCTGACGAACTGCCCCGGTTCTGGCTGGCGAGCTGGAAATAGCCGCCGGCCGGAAACGGGATGGCTCTAAAGCGTGATCGGCGGAGGTGGAATCACGCGATCAAACAATCGGTTAGAGCATGTCCGGTGCGCCTGAAAGCACCGGACATGCTCTAACGGGCCGGTTTGGCTTTCTTTCGCAACAGGACCCGGTTCGAGATGGCATTGGTCCCGACCGAACCGTCTTCCCGGAACTCCAGCACCTCACAGCCGGTGCGGGCGAAGATGCTGAAGAGGCGGTCCTGCGGGAGGCAATGGACCTCGATATCCCCGGGCTGGGCGGGCGTATCGAGGTAGGCCTGGGCGGCGAAACTATAGTCCTCTTTGTAGGTGGGGATTTGGAAATAGGCGATGCCGCCGGGGGCCAGCTGGGTCAGGATGACGTCCAGCAGATGCGCCATCAGCGGCGGCGGATTGTGCTGAAGAACAATAAGGGAGAAGAACACGTCGAACCGCGGCAGGTCCTTGTAGCGGGCGATTTGATTAAGCAATCGGAATGATATATTGCCCTGACCCGCGCGGGACGCAGCGGCCCGGGCATGTTCCAGGTGCGACTCCGAAATGTCGCCGCCGATGACCTGATCGAAATGCCGGGCGAGCCAGAGGGTGAGGCGCCCGACGCCGCATCCCAGTTCGAAACAAGATCGGAATCCAGAAAGATCGAGCCCTGTCCTGGAAGCAGCCAGGAGGAACTCGTTCACCGACTGCTCCCCGGATGCGAAGAACTCGGCTTCGTTCTGATCGATCTGGTCGGCTTTATACCGGTCTGATGTCAGAACGGACCAATGCGGTTCATGCTGACCGAGATAGAGGAACTCCCCCTCGATCCGCTCGACCATCCTTCGCAGAATGTCCGCCGGCACGTCGATTTCCACAGCGATCGGCGGGAAGGTCAGCGGCTTGACCCCGCTGCTGCCCTTGAACAGGCCGGGATCACCCATCAGGCCGCGGAACTCGGCCGAGCTCATGAATTCCGCGCGCAGCTCCGCCAGGCTGCCGCAGGCGGCGGCATGGGCGGACACGACCCGCGGGTCCTCCGGCTCACGTCCCATCAACAGGCGGTACGCCATTGTCACATCTGCTTCGCTGACCACGGAGTCCTCCTTGACGCCTCGACGAGAGTGTAGCGGGGAAAGTAGTGATCCGGCGGCCGGTTGGGAATGCGGTTTTCGCCCGGCCGTTACGTCAGCCGCAGCTTCATCTCACCCTTGAAGGCGTGGATCAGCGTGCGCTGCTGGAACCGCCATCCATCGGCGGTGCGGACCAGGCGGTCATCATAGGTGCCACAGACCGAGGCAACCGGCCCGTCCGGTCCTTCGACCATGACCAGGTAGTTGGACCGCGCCTGCGCTTGCCCGGCCTCGGGCGTGATGATGCTGTTCATGACGAAGTGCATCCGCTTCGGCGCCGCGGGCACGGATTGCGCCAGCCAGGCGGTGATGGCCGCCGGGCCGGTTGCGCTGCGATAGGGCGCGCTCCAGGTCCCGTCATCCGCGAACAGGGCCCCGAGTTCCTCGAACCGGCCTTCATCCATGCACATGCAATAGCGGTGCAGGAGTTCCCGTATCGCATCCTTGTCCGCCAGAACCGTCATCGCGCCAGCCTCCCCGCCAGGTCCAAGGCCGCGATCAGGCTCGCCGGTTCGGCCACGCCCATCCCGGCAATGTCGTATGCGGTGCCATGATCCGGCGATGTGCGGATGATTGGCAAGCCCAGCGTGACGTTGACGCCTTCGTCCATCCCCAGCGTCTTCAGGGGGATCAGCGCCTGGTCGTGGTACATGCAGAGCGCGACGTCGTATTTCGCCCGCGCGGCGGGGGTGAACATCGTATCCGGCGGCCAAGGGCCGGTGGCGTCGATCCCCTCCGCCCGCAGCCGATCAATGGCGGGCTTGACGAGGGTGATCTCCTCCGTGCCCAGCGCCCCCTGCTCCCCGGCATGCGGGTTCAGGCCGGCAATGGCCAGGCGCGGGCGGGGGATGCCGAAGTCCCGCCGCAGCGCCGCATGGGTGGTGCGGGCGGCGGCCACGATCCCGTCGGTGGTCAGCAAGCCGATGGCCTCGCGCAGGGACACGTGCACCGTCACCGGCACCACCCGCAGCAGCGGGCTGGCCAGCATCATGATCTCCTGCCCCAGCACGCCGGTCAGCGCGGCCAGGAACTCGGTATGGCCGGGATAGGCGAATCCGGCGCCATAGAGCGCGGCCTTGTTGATGGGATTGGTCACCACCGCGCCCACCGCCCCTTCCATGGCAAGCTCCGCCGCCCACTGGATCGAGCGGATGATCGCCGGCGCATTGGCGGGATCCGGCTGGCCGGTGCGCGGCGGCACCGCCAAGGGCACCGGCAACACCGGCAGGGCGTCCCTGAACAGCGAAGCCGCCTCCCGCGGCGCGGCGACCACGCCGATCGGCACCGCCAGGCCCAGCGCATCCGCCAAAGCGCGCAGGCGGACGGGGTCATCCAGCGCGACGAAAGCGCGCCCGGTTCGGCCCGCCATCCAGGCGCGCAAGGTCAGTTCCCCGCCAATCCCGGCGGGGTCGCCCATGGTCAGGGCCAAGGGGGTCAAATCGAGCGGTGTCATCCGCTAGATATGCAGCGCCCGCCCGTCCACCGCCAGGGCCGCTTCTTTCACGGCCTCATTGAGGCTGGGATGCGCGTGGCAGGTGCGCGCGACATCCTCGGCCGAGGCGCCGAACTCCATCGCCAGCGCCAGTTCGGCGATCAGGGTCCCGGCATCGGGCCCCAGAATATGCGCGCCCAGCAGCCTGTCGGTGGTCTTATCGGCCAGCAGCTTCACGAACCCATCGGGGCTGCCCATGGCGCGGGCGCGGCCATTGGCGAGGAAGGGGAATTTACCCACCGCATAGGCGATGCCGGCGGCTTTCAGCTCTTCCTCGGTCCGTCCGACGGCGGCGACTTCCGGATGAGTGTATACGACACTGGGGATGACGCCGTAATTCACATGCCCGGCCTGACCGGCGAGGCGTTCGGCCAGGGCCACGCCCTCATCCTCCGCCTTATGCGCCAGCATAGGGCCGGCGATCGCATCGCCGATGGCGTAGATGCCCGGGATGTTGGTGGCGAAATGCGCATCGGTCTTGATCCGGCGGCGTTCGTCCAGCGTCACGCCGACGGCTTCCAGACCCAGCCCCTCGGTGAAGGGGCGCCGGCCGATGGCGAGCAGCACGACATCGGCCTTGACCTCGATGGCCGCGCCGCCTTTCGCGGGTTCCACGGTCAGCGTCACCCCATCCTCGGCCACGACGGCCCCGGTGACCTTGGCGCCGAGGCGGAAGGTCATGCCTTGCTTGGCCAGGATGCGCTGGAACGCGGTCGCGACCTCGGCATCCAGCGTCGGCACGATGCGGTCGAGGTACTCGATCACCGTCACGGCTGCACCCAGCCGGCGCCAGACGCTACCGAGTTCCAGGCCGATCACGCCGGCGCCGATGACGACCATATGGGCGGGAACCGCATCGAGTTCCAAAGCACCGGTGGAGGTGACGATCCGCTTCTCATCCACCGTCACGCCCGGCAGCGGCATGCTCTCACTGCCGGTGGCGATGACGATATGCTTAGCGGTGTAAGCGGTCCCGTCCACATCCACCTGGCCCGCGGCGACGATGCGGCCGGTGCCTTTGATCCAGGTGACCTTGTTCTTGCGGAACAGGAACTCGACACCCTTGACGTTGGCGCCAACGACCTCCTGTTTGCGGGCCTGCATCCGCGCGAGATCCAGGCTCACACCGCCTACGACGATGCCGTGTTCGGCGAAGCCGTGCGACGCTTCCTCGAAATTCTCGGACGATTGCAGCAGCGCCTTAGAGGGGATGCAGCCCACATTCAGGCAGGTGCCGCCGAGGGTCGCGCGCTTTTCGACGCAGGCGACCTTCATGCCCAGCTGCGCCGCGCGGATGGCGCAGACATAACCGCCGGGGCCGGCACCGATCACGATGACGTCGAAGGACTGGGTCATGTCACAGGTCCAGCAGCAAACGGCGGGGATCTTCGACACCTTCCTTCACGCGCACAAGGAACGAAACTGCTTCCTTGCCATCAACGATGCGGTGGTCGTAGGATAGCGCCAGATACATCATCGGCCGGATTTCAATTTTGCCACCCACGACCATCGGACGATCCTGGATTTTGTGCATGCCCAGGATGGCGGATTGGGGGAAATTCAAAATCGGCGTCGACATCAAAGACCCATAGATGCCGCCATTGGTGATGCTGAACGTGCCGCCATTCAGCTCGTCGGCCTTCAACCCGCCATCGCGGGCCCGCTTGCCGAAATCAGCGATCGCACCTTCAATCCCCGCGAAGCCGAGCTGGTCCGCGTGCCGGATCACCGGCACCACCAGCCCATTGGCCCCGCCGACCGCGATGCCCATGTGGACATGGTGCTTATAGACGATGTCCTCGCCGTCGATTTCGGCGTTAACGGCCGGAAATTCTTTCAGCGCGACGCAGCAGGCCCGCACGAACACGCTCATGAAGCCAAGGCGCACGCCCTTGTGCTTCTTCTCAAACGCGTCGCGGTATTCGGACCGCAGCGCCATGATCGCGCTCATATCCACCTCGTTGAAGGTGGTGAGCATGGCGGCGGTGTTTTGCGCCTCTTTCAACCGGGTCGCGATGGTACGGCGCAGGCGGGTCATCTTCACCCGTTCTTCGCCCTCGCTTTGGGTCCGCGCAACCGGGGTCCGCGCCGCGGGGGCCGCCGCTGCTGCTGGCGCCTGCGGCGCGAGCGGCGCCGCCGGTTGACCGGTTCGCGCCAGGAAGGCCAGCACATCGCCTTTGGTGATGCGCCCGTCCTTACCCGTGCCGGTGCCGAGCGCCGCGGGGGTGATCGATTGCTCTTCGATGATTTTGGCCGCGGAGGGCATCGGCGCATGAACGGCCGCTGGCGTGGGTACTGGCACTGGCGTGGGCGCCGGTGGGGTGGCCGGACGCGACACCGGGCCCAGCGGCCGCGGCGGTGGGCGCACGCCCGCGCTCGGATTGGCAGCCGGGCCTGGCACCATCGCGCTCTCGATCAGGCCCAGCAGCGCGCCGACTTCGACCTCGCTGCCTTCGGGGGCGGTGATCGCGCCCATGATCCCGGCAGCCGGGGCATTGACCTCGACCGTGACCTTGTCGGTTTCCAGCTCAACCAACGGCTCATCCGCGGCCACGGCCTCGCCGGGTTGTTTGATCCAACGGGCGATCGTCGCGGTGGTCACGCTCTCACCGAGGGAGGGAACTTTGATTTCAGTCGACATCGTCGGAATTCCCTAAGCGAGCGCGGCAGCCACGAGGGCCGCCTGTTGGGCGTTATGCGTGCGAGCGAGGCCGGTGGCCGGGCTGGCCGCCGCGTCTCGGCCGATATAGCGCGGACGCTTGGCGGCGATCTCCATGTCGAGCAACACCTTTTCGATCCGGCGGTCGACGAACTGCCAGCCGCCCATGTTCTCGGGCTCTTCCTGGCACCAGACGACCTCCGCGTTCTTGTAGGGCGCCAAAGCGGCCGTCAGCGACCGGATCGGGAACGGATACAGCTGTTCCAGCCGCACGATGGCGACATCTTTGATGCCCTTCTCCCGCCGCGTCGCCAGCAGGTCGTAGTAGACCTTGCCGGTGCAGATCACGACGCGCTTAACCTGCTCGGCCGGGGCGATGGGGTCGATTTCGGGGATGACGAAGCGGAAGGTGGAACCCTCCGCCATGTCCCCCAAAGGCGAGACCGCCAGCTTGTGCCGCAGCAGCGACTTCGGCGTGAAGATGATCAGCGGCTTGCGGAAGTTGCGGTGCATCTGCCGGCGCAGCGCGTGGAAGTAGTTGGCCGGCGTGGTCAGGTTGCACACCGCCATGTTGCGTTCGGCGCAGAGCTGCAAATACCGCTCCGGCCGGGCGGAGGAGTGTTCCGGCCCCTGCCCCTCATAGCCATGCGGCAGCAGCAGCGTCAGGCCGGACATGCGCAGCCACTTCGTCTCCCCGCTCGCCAGGAACTGGTCGATGATGGGCTGCGCGCCATTGGCGAAATCCCCAAACTGCGCCTCCCACAACACCAGCGTCCGCGGATCGGCCAGCGAGTAGCCATATTCGAAGCCAAGCACGCCGACTTCGGACAGCAGCGAGTTGTAGATCTCGATCTTCGCCTGCTCGGGGGCGATATTGTTCAGCGGCACGTATTCGTTCTGGTTGGTCTGATCGACCAGCACCGCGTGGCGCTGGCTGAAGGTGCCACGCTGGCAGTCTTCACCGGACAGGCGGACGCGATGGCCTTCCAGCAGCAAGGTGCCGAAAGCCAGCGCCTCACCAGTGGCCCAATCGATGCCCTCCCCGGTGTCGACCATGGCGCGCTTGGCATCGAGCTGGCGCAGGATCTTGGAATTGGCCGCGAAACCATCCGGCACGCTCGCCAAGGTATGACCGACATGGCGCAGTGTCTCAGCCGGCACGGCGGTGGAGTCTTCCTGCCGCTCGACCTCCTGATCCGCCTGCTTCAGGCCGGACCAATGGCCTTCCAGCCAGTCGGCCTTGTTGACCTTGTAGGATTGCGCCGCCTGATAAGCGTCTTCCAGCGTGCGGGAGAAGTCGTCCACCATCTCCTGCGCATCCGCGGCCGAGACCATGTCCTCCGCCGCCAGGCGGTCGGCGTAGATCCTGCGCGTGGTGGTTTGCAGGCCGATGGCCTTGTACATCATCGGCTGGGTGAAGGCCGGTTCATCGGTTTCGTTATGGCCGTGGCGGCGGTAGCAGACGATATCCAGCACGATGTCGGCGGCGAAGCGCATACGGTATTCCGCCGCCATGCGGGCGCAGAAAATCACCGCTTCCGGGTCATCGCCATTCACATGCAGCACCGGTGCCTGGATCGATTTCGCCACGTCGGTGCAATAGAGGCCGGAATAGGCATGCGCCGGCACAGTGGTGAAGCCGATCTGATTGTTGACGATGACATGGACGGTGCCGCCGGTGCGGTAGCCAATGAGCTGACTCATGGCCAGGGTCTCATAAACCATGCCCTGACCGGCGAAGGCAGCGTCACCGTGCATCAGGATGCCCATCACCGACGACCGCTTATCGGTATCGCCCGCCTGATCCTGCCGGGCGCGGACCTTGCCCGCGACCACGGGGTTCACCGCTTCCAGATGCGACGGATTCGGCTGCAAGGACAGATGCACCATCCGCCCTGCGATCTCCTGATCGGTCGAGGTCCCCAGATGGTATTTGACATCGCCGGAGCCCTGCACGTCGTCGGGCTTGAAGCTTTCGCCGCCGAATTCGGAGAACACCGCCGTCAGCGGCTTCTTCACCACGTTGACCAGCGTGTTCAACCGGCCGCGATGCGGCATGCCGATGGCGATTTCCTTAACGCCCGCCGCGGCCACGGTCTCAATGATCGCGTGCACGGCGGGGATGGTGACCTCGCCGCCTTCCAGGCCGAAGCGCTTGGTGGTGACATAGCGCTTCTGGCAGAACATCTCGAAGCCCTCGGCCTCGGTCAGTTGCTTGAGGATTTTGCGCTTGGCGGTGCGGTCAAAGCCGGTGCGCCAGGGTGCGCCCTCAACCCGGCGCTGGATCCAGGACTTCTGATCGGGGTCCTGGATGTGCATGAACTCCACCGCGATGGAGCCGCAATACGTCTCCCGCAGGATGGTCATGATTTCGCGCAGGGTGGCGCTTTCGCGGCCCAGCACGTTGTCGATGAAAATGCCGCGATCCCAGTCGGCGTCGGTGAAGCCGTAACTGCGCGGGTCCAGTTCAGGATGCGGCTTGGGGGTCTGCAGGCCAAGCGGGTCCAGATGCGCTTCCAGATGCCCGCGCACCCGGAAGGAGCGGATCAGCATCAGCGCCCGGATGCTGGCAATCGTATCGGCACGCGACGAGGCGCCCACCGGGGCGGAGGCCGGGAGCGTTTTCGGCGCCCAGGCAATGCCGGCGGCTTCGTCGAGCACAGCCCGGGCATCCGGGTCCATCGCCGCGAAAATATCCGCGTATCCTGGATCGACCGAACCAGGGTTGGCTACCCAATGCGCATATTGTTCCACCAAAAACGCACCGTTGGTGCCTTCGAAGGTGGAAGCAAGCAGATCGGCTCCGGCCATGCGTCAGAATCCCTGTTTTGTGCGTTGCACCATCACATGGAGCGAAGCGGCCCGTCCGGCTACCCCTGGATGGGTGCGGCAGGGTCGCACAGCCCGCATGCCAAGGCGTTTACCAGCGAGGCACGCGCCAGGAGACGGTGCTCCTGGCGCGTCATATGCACTTTATCAGAGAAAGGGTTAAGGCCTGGTGAAGATTACCGGCGAAATTCAGCCTTGCGGCCGATATTCATCCGGCGCGACCGCCGGGCCCGGCCGCGTTGCCCGGCGTTCGGCCATGAACTGGTCGAACTCAGCCTTGTCCTTGGCGAAACGCAGGCGATCGAGGAAACCGCGGAAGTCCTGCTGCTCCTCCTCCAACCGGCGGAGCGTCTCGGTCCGGTATTCGTCGAAAGCGCGGTTTCCGCTTGGCGCCGCGGGGTGCGCCTGACGCGGCGCGCACCAGGCCTGCCACCCCGTCCAGCCACCCTGCCAGGGAGACGTCTGGTCAGGCTCGTTTCGCATCATCGCGCGTTGGCGCCGTCCCCAGCATCCCATGTGACCACTCCATTTCATGAGGAACAGCATCGCCAGACCAATCGGCCAGAAAAACACAAAGCCGAGGATCATCATCGCCAGACCGACCGGTCGGCTCAGGCCGGCTGGGTGCCAAAATGGGACCCCGGACCACCTGGGGCCACCCGGCGGCCCCGAGGCCGGGGCGGCATAGGCTTGGTAGTGTGTCGCGCTAACCATTGGCTGCCTCATGTGAATGTAAGACACATTTACATTGGAGATGACAGACCCAAAGGTCAAGCCCTTCCCCACAGGTCAGGGCGATTGATGCCCTCCCGCCAATCCCAGACTCTGCAAATACAGCAGGACCCCGGCCTCCAGCAGATCCTCAGCGGACATGGGGAGCTTCCGGCGCGAGGGATCGCCGCGCACGAACAGCGACGCGATGCCATGCGACAGCGACCAGATATGCAGGGCCATCATCAAGGGTGGGGGCCGACTTGCCCGCGGCAACCCGGCCGACAGGCGCTCAGAGGCATCCCGCAGCACCGCGAAGGCGCGATCACCGGCGGCCTGAAGCCCGGGATGGGATTCCGCCGCAATGCGGGTTTCAAACATCGCGGCATAAAAAGCAGGCTCTTGGCGCGCGAAAGCCAGATAGGCCCGGCCGAGCGCTTCAAACGCCCGCACCGGCTCCGGACGGCCATCGTTCCAAGCATGAGCCAAAGCATCGGCGAATTTGGTGAA
The DNA here is from genome assembly GCA_903918315.1 of uncultured Acetobacteraceae bacterium. Taxonomy (GTDB): domain Bacteria; phylum Pseudomonadota; class Alphaproteobacteria; order Acetobacterales; family Acetobacteraceae; genus Rhodopila. Next base: position 14,633 of record CAIXEA010000056.1, read on the forward strand.
ACCGCGGACCGCGACCTCCGCGATCAGGTCATCGGCATCGCGAAAATGCCGGTATGGCGCCGCGGGACTGACGCCGGCCAGGCGGGCGGCCTCCGCGATGGTGAACCCGGCCGGCCCTTTGGCCGCGATCAGTTCCAGCGCTGCGTCGAGCAGCGCTTCACGCAGATTGCCATGGTGATAGCCCCGGCGCTCGCCTTGGTGTGTTCCACTCATGTGACGGGTTCTTACATAGCCCGTGTGCGCAATCCAGCCGCAGGTGACACCGTGCTGCTGGATCGGTTACGGTTCTGATGCAACATAACGGGGGACGGTTCATGCAATTCGGTGCCGGTATTTTCTTGACCGATTACTCCATCACGCCGGCCGAACTGGGCAAGGCCCTGGAAGAGCGCGGTTTCGAGTCGATCTGGGCGGCCGAACACTCCCACATCCCGCTCTCCCGCAAGTCCCCCTGGGGTGGCGGGGGGGACCTGCCGAAGCATTATTACGACGTGCTCGACCCCTTCGTCGCGCTGACGGCCGTGGCCTGCGCCACGACGACCCTGAAAATCGGCACCGGTGTCTGCTTGGTCAATCAGCGTGATCCGATCCAGACCGCGAAGCTGGTCGCATCGCTCGATCAGGTCTCCGGTGGGCGGTTTCTGTTCGGAATTGGAAACGGTTGGAATCAGGATGAGATGGAGAATCACGGCACGGTTTTCGCGACCCGGCACAAGCTCGTCCGCGAACGGGTGGAGGCGATGAAAGCCATCTGGACCCAGAGCAAGGCCGAGTACCATGGGGATTTCGTCAACTTCGATCCGATGATGACCTGGCCGAAGCCCGTGCAAAAGCCGCATCCGCCGGTGATTGTCGGCGGCGCCTATCCCTATGCGGCCCGCCGCGCGGTGCGCTATGGCGATGGCTGGATTCCCCTGGCGGGGCGGCCGGGCCAGTACGGCGACGTGTTCGACTATGTGCCGAAATTCCGGGCCATGCTCACCGAAGCCGGCCGGGACTCCGCGACCTTCCCGATATCGGTCTTCTACGGCACGGAAGACGCAGCGACGCTGTCGCGCTATCGCGACCTCGGCATCGTGCGGTGCGTTGTGAACCTGCCTTCCGCGAAGGCGGACGTGATCCTGCCGATCCTGGATCGTTGGGCGGTGCTGATGCGCCAGGTCTGAGTGGCGTCAGGACGCGCGGATCATGCCCCGGTGGCTGTCGGCATCGATGAAGGCCAGCACCTCGGCGACCAGGGGATCGGTACCAAACCGTTCCCGGGTCGCGGCCAGTCGATCCGCGAACACCCCAGGCTCCCGATACAGGGCTCGGAACGCGATATGGAGGCGCTGGATTTGTGCCTTGTCGAAGCCGCGGCGCTTCAGGCCAACGATGTTCAATCCCGCCAGCCGGGCCCGGTTCCCGAGCACACTGCCGAATGGGATCACGTCAGCCTCGACCCCGGAGACGCCGCCGACCATGGCAGCACGCCCGATTCGCACGAATTGATGGATGGCGGCCGCGCCACCGATGACGGCATGATCACCGATGCTGACATGCCCCCCCATCACGACGTTATTGGCAACGATGACGCTGTTTCCCAACTGGCAATCATGCGCGACATGCACCACCGCCATCAGCAGGCAGTCGCTCCCGACGGAGGTGATTCCCCGGCCGGTCACGGTTCCGCGGTGGATCGAGCAATGTTCGCGGATATGGGTACGATCGCCGATCACACAGCGTGTAGGCTCCCCTTTGTATTTGAAATCCTGAGGTTGCAGGCCAACACTGCAAAAGGGGAAGAGCGTCACATCCGCCCCAATTGTCGTATGGCCCTCAATGACCGCATGAGAGACCAGCGCGGTTCTGTCCCCGATGACGACATCCGGTCCAACGGTGCAGAAGGGACCAACCGTCACACCGACACCGAGCTGCGCCGTGGAGCTGACGATCGCCGTCGGGTGGATGGTGGTGCCCGGATGGGTGATTCTGGTCAGATCGGGCATCGCGTCCATGATACTATTCGTTCCATATTTCGGCACACGTTGCGCACCGCCGCCAAACTAGGTGCAGCAGACCGGCCGACAAACACAATCATTGTTGCCCGATATTTCGGCGTAAGCAGGCCGCGCTTATCATCGTCCGGCCATTTGGAGGCTTTACGGCGGTTAGATCGGTTCCGCACGATCCATGATCATGGCTGTGATGACAGCCTCGGCCACGACGGCGCCATCGACCTTGGCCTCGGCACTGAATTTCCACACCGGCCCGCGGTTGCGTTCCTTGGTCACGTGGATCCGAATTTGATCCCCAGGCATCACAGGCTTGCGGAACTTGGCACCATCGATGGACATGAAATAGACGACTTTGCCCTCCGCCTCCGGCCCGAGGGTGATGACCACGAGAGCACCCGCGGTCTGTGCCATCGATTCGATGATCAGCACGCCCGGCATAACCGGCCGGCCGGGGAAATGGCCGGTGAAATACGGCTCATTGATCGTGACGTTCTTAATGCCGATGGCGGACGTCGCCGGCACGACGTCGACCATCCGGTCGATCAGCAGGAAGGGGTAGCGGTGTGGGATCGACCGCATGATTCGCAGCACATCGACAACGTCGATGGTCTGACCTGGGCCTTGCGGCGGCGTTATTTCAACCATGTGTTCAGCCTGTCATCGAATCCGTTGAATCGGCACGCCCGGACGTACGACGGGACAGCCGCCGCAATGTCGCGACACCCCGAAGATAGGCCTTCATCGGCTCCGAAGGCGAGCCCATCACCTCCGCGCCCGCCGGTACAGTGTTTATCACACCTGACTGGGCTGCCACCTTCGCTCCTTTGCCGATCCTCACATGCCCGACCACACCGACCTGCCCGCCGAGCATGACAAAGTCCTCAAGCGTTGTAGAGCCGGAAATGCCACTTTGGGCCACGATGACGCAGCATCGACCAATTTTTACATTGTGGGCGATTTGCACGAGATTATCGAGACGGCTGCCAGCCCCGATCACGGTGTCATGCAACGATCCCCGGTCGATGCAGGAATTGGCCCCGATCTCGACATCATCCTGGATCACGACGCGGCCGATCTGCGGCACGTCCAGGAAGCCCTCCGAGGTGATCGCGAAACCGAAACCCTCCTGCCCGACACGAACTCCGGGATAAAGATAGACCCGATCCCCCAGCAGGGCGTGGGAGACACTCACATGCGCGCCGATGCGGCAATCACGTCCGAGGATGACACCATCACCAATGACCGCCATGGGACCGATGCGACACCGCACCCCGATTTGAGCGCCTGCGCCAACAATGGCCATTGGGCCGACCTCGGCTGTCGGGTCAATCACGGCCTCGGGGGACACGACCGCGGTGGGGTGAATGCCCGGCCGAACGGGTGGACGCGGGAAAAACAGGGCTGCGGTCCGCGCCCAGGCCGCGTAAGGCTCCCTGGTCACGATCGCGACCGCCGTATCTGGTACGCGCGATTCCATCTCGGGATTCACGATCACCGCGCCGGCCTGGGTCGCGGCCAACGCGGACGCGTATTTACGATTGTCCAGGAAGCTGACCTGATCAGGCCGTGCTGTTTGCAAAGGCGCAACGCCGGTCAGCATCAACCGGCGCGGCGCAGCTTGCCCCTGCGCCGCATCGGCCACCGCCGCCAGGGTCTGAGGGCCGGATGTATCGAAAAACCGGGGATCCCCAGCGATTTCGAGCCGCTCCATCGGTGCCCCCAATACCTAATGCTTTTGCACCGGCTTCGGAGGCGACGGCTGTGGCGGCGTCGGCGTTGCCTGAACCGGGGCCGATGACGGTTCAGCGATCGGCGTCGGTGAGCCAGTGCCGGTGGTAATGCTACCAGGCGCCGCACCTGGCGTGGGAACCAACGACAGAACCGAAACATTATCCGGCGGCACGACCACGGTCGGCAGGATCTGGTTCAATACCTCGACCACCTGCGGCGTGAGGTCGAAATCGGTTGATGTGCCGAGCAATTGCGCCCGATTAAGCACCAAATTCACCCCCCGCGACACCGCGACCTGCTGAGCGACCGGCTCAAGCGCACGATCGACCTGGGCCATGACATACTGGCCGGCCTCTTGGATGATACGGTTCCGTTCGCCAAATTTGCGACGGGAGTCGTTGACTCGATCTTCGTATTCACGCTCTTTCGCCCGGATCTGCTCAGGTGTCATCTTCGAGCGATCCCGCATCAGAGCCTGCCCCAGGTCCCGCAAGGCCAGCTGCTCTTTCTGCGCATCTTCATTGAGTTTCTGGCGACGTGCGCCCAATTCTTTATCCGCCGCCTGATAGGCGGTCGACAACCGCAGAACATCGGGCACCGACAGAATGCCTATCACGGCAGCCGGGGGTGGTGCGCCCTTCGGCAAAGTCGGTATGGCCGGGGCGGGCGGCAGCTGAACCTGAATCTGCTGCCGCGGGGCCTGACCGTCGTCAGCCTGCCCCATCCCATCACCGCCAAAAGCCGGCGCCATACCACCGGGCTGGGGTCCGGGGGCGGGACGTGCTGGCGAGCGGGCCGGTCCGCCAGTCGCGGGGCGTTGCTGGCCAGGCACGAACCATTCGGGATTGCCTGACTGCTGCGCGGACGCCGCCAGCGGCTGCCATGCCATCGCGACGGCGGCAATGACGCCGGCCGCCTTCAACCTATACTGGAGCATCAAAACCTCGTCCCAAATCCAAAGCGGAACACCTGCGTCTGATCGCCGGGTTGCCGCACAACGAAAGGCGCCAGATCGACGTTGATCAGACCAAACTGCGTGCGCCAGGAAATACCCACACCAGCGCCGATGCGTGGCGTAGCAGATGCCGTGATCTGACAGGCCGAGCCGTTGGCTTCAACGCAATTGCTGAAATTCTTGAACTTCGCGTCAGTCAGCGCGCCCACATCCACGAATGCGCGCCCGTTCAATCCAAGGTCAGCCGATACGGGCAACGGGAACCGCAATTCCGTCGTTTGCGTCCAAATGAGTCGCCCGCCGAGGGGGTCGCCAGACACCGAATCGTGCGGACCGGCGCCGCCGGTTTGGAAGCCACGCAGATTGTCACCACCCAGGAAGAAGCGGTCGATGATCAGATCACGCCCGCCCATGAAGTGCAGGTAGCCGATATTCCCGGCAACCTTGACCCCCCAATCGGCATTTCCGGTCAGGAAGTCCAAGGGCACGTAGTAGGCACCATTCCAATTGCCGCGCAGATACCGGGCGTCTCCCCCCAGGCCCGCGAAATCGACACCAATTTCGGATATGAAACCCGTGTGCGGCGTGATCCGGCTATCGCGGTAATCCAGTGTGACGACGTTGCTGAGCTGCGAGAGGACCGTCTGACCGGCTTCATTGAGGATGAACGGGCTGGCACCGGAATACACATTCGACACGGTCCGGTCGACGAGCGAGTAGCTCCAGACCTGACGCAGATGATCGGTGAACTGGTAGCCTGCGCGCAGCGCAAACCCAACGCGACGCTCGTCATACGGCTCCGTGCCCAGATAGTTACTCTGGATCAGGAACACATCCACACCGGCGACGAAATTGCGATCCAGAAAATACGGATCGGTGACCGATAGGTTGATGGAGCTGCGCTTTTCCGCGAGCACGCCGTTGATGCTGGCATTGATCCCCGTACCAACGAGGTTGCGTTCACCGAGCCCGATATTGACCAGCGCGCCGGCGTCGCTGGAATAACCACCACCGAAGCTGACCTCACCGGTCGATTTTTCCGTCACGGCCACGGTCAGTGCCGCACGGTCGGGGGCGGAACCCGGCGCATTGGTGACTTCGGCCGCGGTAAAATAGCCAAGGTCCGTCAAACGCGTCCGAGATTTACGAATCGCGGACGCGTCGAAGGCATCCCCCTCGGCGATCCCAAGTTCCCGACGAACGACTTTGTCCTTGGTACGAACATTGCCGGTGATATCGATCCGCTCGACGAACACCCGGGGGCCTTCGCCCACGTCGTAGGTCAGGTCGATCGTATGCTTGTCGAGGTCGCGTTTGACCTTCGGCTTGACCTCGACAAAGGCGTAACCCCGGGAGTGAACGGCTTCCTCAAGGGCATCGGCCGTCTTGCCGACAGCGTCGCCGTTGTACCAATCACCTTCCGACATCAGCAGCTTGTCGCGCAGATCGTCGCCAGCGAGGTTCCGCAACTGTGAGTTCACGGTCACCTTGCCAAAATGATAGCGCTCCCCTTCCGAAATCGTGAATGTCACGAAGAAGGAAGTGCGGTCCGGGGACAGTTCCGCGCGGGCATCCCGCACCTCAAAGTCGGCATAGCCTTTTTTGAGGTAGAAGCGCCGCAGCAGCTCTTTATCGAAATTCAAACGGCCCGGATCATACTGATCCGACGAGGACAGAAACCGCCACCAGGCCTGTTCCCGTGTATCGACCACATCCGTCAGCGTACTTTGGCTGAAAGCCTTGTTGCCGATGACCACGATCTTGCTGACCAGCGTCACCTGCCCATCATCGATCTGGAACACAACGTCGACGCGGTTCTGATCGAGTTTGATGATTTTCGGCTCGACCGTCGTGTTGAAATAGCCACGGCCAGCATACAGATCGAGGATGTGCCGGCGATCACTTTCGGCCAAAGCGGAGGTGAAGACAGCGCGCGGACGCAGCTGCATATCCTTCATCTGCTCATCACTGATCTTGTGATTGCCCTCAAACGCGACCCGGTTGACGATCGGGTTCTCGACAACGCTGACGATCAATGTCGCGCCGTCGCGCACCAGCCGCACGTCCTGGAACAGGCCCGTCGCAAACAGCACTTTCAGGCTGCGGTCGACCCGATCCTGATCAAACGCGTCACCGGCCTGGATCAGCAAAAAGGAACGGATCGTCCCTTCTTCGATTCGCTGGTTGCCCTGCACCTTGATCGATTGAATGGCACCAGCGGCGAACACGGCCGGAGCCGGTCGGGCCGCCGGGCGCGGAGCCGCGCGCTGCTGAGCCAGCGCTGGCCCGGCCATAGAGCCGGTGAGCAGAAAGGCGGCAATGAGCCGCGCGGCGCGAGTTGGCATCAAAAGGCTGGTCTCCCCAATCGCGCGGCATCGAATGACGGCACCGCGGCAGGCCCCGGATACGGCGGGCGCCGGACAATAGCGACGGATGCCGACAAACACCAGTTGGCGCGCGCCACCGTTAGCGCGAACCGATCACAAAAATCAGCCGATCAAACCCGCGACCCAGCGAAACAGGCCAAACGACGAGAGATCGTTCCACGTCGCAAAGATGAACAATGTCGCCAAAGCCGCCAAACCGGCGCGGAAACCGTATTCCTGTGCCTTGGGCGGAAGCGGTCGGCCGCGCACAGCCTCCAACGCATAAAACAGAAGGTGGCCGCCATCCAGGACGGGAATGGGAAAGAGATTGATGAGGCCGAGATTAACCGACAGCACGGCGATGAAGCCAATCATGCTGGCAAGTCCAAGCTGCGCCACCTTGCCTGACATCTGCGCGATCCGCAGGGGACCCCCAAGCTCCTCCGAGCCGCGCGACCCGTTGACCATTTGCGCGATGCCATTGAACGTATCGGTGGTCACGGTCCAGGTCTGTGTCACGCCGCCCGCGACCGCGGCCAGCACTCCGACCGGCACATACTCGACCTTGCCGCCGCGAATCCCGAGTTGGCCAACCTGCTTCCCGCCCGAGTCGCGGCTGCCGATGGTCACGTCGAGATCAACCGCATTGCCGCCACGGACGACGGTCACCTTGAACCGCTCCCCCGGATGGGCCATCACAATCCGCTGAATATCTTCAAAGGTCGCGGTTTGGTCTGCCCCAATGGCAGCGATTCGATCGTCCGCCAGAATCCCGCCGCGCGCGGCCGCACCATTGGCCAGCACTTCGCCAACCACCGGCACCGTGATCGGGCGCCCGACCGCGATGAACAGCACCGTAAACAGGACGGCCGCGAGAAGAAAATTCGCGATCGGGCCGGCCGCGACCACGATCGCCCGCGCGCCGACGGACTTATCGTGGAACACCTTGCCGGGCATCCAACCCGCCCGGACATCGTCGGGCACATCCTCGGGTCGTTCCTGACCATGCAATTTGACGTAGCCGCCCAAGGGCAGCCACGACAGCTTCCAGCGGGTGCCAACGCGGTCGGTCCATTCGGCGATGGTTTTGCCGAAGCCGATGGAAAACACTTCGACATGCACCCCGCACCAGCGCGCGGCGAGGTAGTGGCCCATCTCATGGAAAAACACCAAAACGCCGAGCACGGCCGCGAAGGCAGCACCGGTTCTCAGCAGATCGGGGAAATTTTGCAACACGATGGCGGATCTTTCCTTACGGAACGCTCAAGGGACACGGTTCTGAATACGGTGTTCAGCGGCACGGCGCGCAGCCGTGTCAAGCGCCACGACCTCAGCCAAGGTATCAGCACGGGGCGTACCCATGACATCCAGAACATGCGCAACCGTACCCGCGATATCAAGGAAGCCGATACGCCTATTTAAGAAGGCATCAACGGCGACCTCATTGGCGGCATTGAGAATGGCGGGCGTCCCACCGCCGGCCCGCAACGCGGCGCGGGCCAGCCGCAGCGCGGGGAACTGCACCAGATCGGGTTCCGCGAAATCCAGCCGTGCTACCGCTGCCAAATCCAGCCGAGGCGACGGAGTCGCCATGCGAAGCGGCCAGGCCAGCGTATGGGCGATGGGAATCCGCATGTCCGGGGACCCAAGCTGCGCCAGCACTGAGCCGTCCGTGTAGCAAACCATCCCGTGAACAACCGACTGCGGATGAATCAGTACGCCGATCCGCGACTCATCCAAATCAAAAAGACGGGCCGCCTCGATCAGTTCGAGGCCCTTATTCATCATCGTCGCGGAATCGATGCTGATCTTGGCGCCCATCGACCACACGGGATGGCGGAGCGCTGTCTCTGGTGTCGCGCGTGCCATTTCATCAAGCGTGGCTGTCCGGAAGGGACCACCGGATGCCGTCAGAATGATCTTTTCAATTGCCCCATGATTGCCATCGGCAAGCGATTGAAAGATCGCGTTATGTTCAGAATCAACCGGCAGCAGCGTCGCGCCGGCGCTTCGCACCGCGTGCAACATCACTTCCCCGGCGCAGACCAGGGCTTCCTTGTTCGCCAACGCGACAAACCGCCCCCGCTCAATGGCTGCGAGCGTCGAGGCGAGTCCGGCCGCCCCGGTAATCGCGGCCATCGTCCAATCAGACGGCAACCGAGCGGCGGCGACCACGGCATCCGCTCCAGCTGCGACCGCGATATTGGTCCCGGCCAAGGCGGCCTTCAGCGCCGCATAACCGGCGGGATCCGCCACAACCGCCATTTCCGCGCCGAGGGCGATGGCCTGTTGCGCCAGCAGCGCGGTGTTGCGGCCAGCCACGAGCGCCTTGACCTGGAACCGGCCCGGCTCCGCCGAAAGCAACTCAATCGTCTGCGTTCCAACACTGCCGGTGCTTCCCAACACGCTGACAGTACGGGGTCCGCCGGGCGAAAGCACCGCCGCCGGGGGGCTGGAGTCGGCTTTTGATGGAACCGCGTCATTCATTGCCAAATCTTTACTCCACGTCCCGCCATCAGCGCCAGCATCGCCGCAATGGGTGCCGCGAACAGCAGCGCATCCAGCCGATCAAGCAAGCCGCCATGGCCGGGGATAATCTGACTCGAGTCCTTGACCCCGAAGTGCCGCTTGATCAGGCTTTCGAGCAAGTCGCCCGACTGCGCCATCACCCCGAGACCGGCCGCGATGACGCACACCCGCCCCGGTTCGATCGCCGCCGAACCGGCACGCGCGACCGCAAGCGCAGCAATCATCGCCCCGAGCAGTCCACCGATGGCACCCGACCATGTTTTACCGGGCGAAATGGAGGGCGCAAGCCGGGGCCCGCCCACGAACCGGCCCGTGAGATAAGCCCCGATGTCACTGCACCAGACCAATAGAAGCAGAAACAACAGGTTGATGAGGCCAGCCTGATCATCCGCGCGAACCCAGAGCAGCGCCACGACCCCGAGGCCGATATAGGGCACGCCCGCCGCCAAGGTGCGGCCATGCGGCAGATCGCGACTCACCAGGCCCGTCGCCACCGTTCCGGCCGCGAGACACGCCAGACCCGCGCCCGCTTGCCCCGACATCGCGCAGCCGACCGCCGCAGCGACCGCGACTATCATCGACAAGCCCGCCAGGCCCGGCGCCAAAGCCCCACACAGTGCCACCCACTCCCATGCCATGCCGATCGCGGCACCTAGGACCATCACAGCGAAGGGCGTACCACCCAGCGCGATGCATCCCAGCACCATGGGGCCCAATACCGCGGCGGAGATCACCCGGGTCCGCAAATCGCCCCAGCGCGATCCGGCCATGCGCCCCGAGGGTGCGGGCTCAGGCAGGACGTGCACCAAACCGGCGCTCACGCCCGGCAAAAGCAGCCAAAGCGGCCGCGAAATGCTGCGCGTCAAAGTCCGGCCACAGCACGTCGAGGAACACCAACTCCGCATAGGCCGCCTGCCAGAGCAGAAAATTGGACAAGCGCTGCTCCCCGGAGGTGCGAATGATCAGGTCGGGGTCTGGAATCCCATCGGTGGACAGAAACCGGCCGAAGGTTTCTTCGGTCAAATCGGATCGGGCCAGTTTCCCGGCGGCCACGGCATCCGCCATGCCCCGTGCGGCGGCGAGGATCTCGGCGCGCGCACCATAGGACAGGGCCACCGTCAGATTGAGGCGCTTATTTCCCGCCGTATCGGCCTCCGCCTTCGCGAGGTCTTTCTGGATGCCTTCATCAAACCGATCACGGTCACCGATGAAGCGCATTCGCACGCCATTCGATCCAAGCTCCGCGATCTCGGTCCGCAAATATTGCCGAAGCAAGCCGGTCAGATCCAGTACCTCACCGGCCGGCCGGCGCCAGTTCTCACTGCTGAACGCGTAAATCGTCAGCCAGTCGATCTTTTGACGCATCGCGGCTTCGATGGTCCGGCGGACCGCGCGGGCACCTTCTCTATGACCGGCCACGCGCGGCAGATGGCGCGCCGCGGCCCAGCGGCCATTGCCATCCATGATGATGGCGACATGGCGCGGTGGCGCGGCACACGGCTCCGTATTGATCAGGTGGGCCTCCGCGGGGATCAGCGGCATCTTGGTTCTCAGACCTGCCGGATGTCCTTTTCCTTTTCGGCCAGAGCCTCATCGAGCCGCTTGATATAAGCGTCCGTGAGCTTCTGCACCTCGTCCTGCCACGTCTTGGCGACGTCCTCGCCAATTTCGTGCTTCTTCTCGAAGCCCTTGATTTGCTCCATGCCGTCACGGCGTACGCCACGGACCGCGATCTTGGCCCCTTCGGCGTATTTATGCGCGGTCTTGGCGAGTTCGGCGCGGCGTTCGGTGGTCAGCTGCGGCAGCGGAATGCGGATCATCATCCCGTCGATCATCGGGTTCAACCCGAGTCCCGCTTCGCGGATGGCCCGGTCGACGGCGCTCACCATTGACTTGTCCCAGACCTGAACCGTGAGCATGCGGGCTTCCGGCGCGCCAATCGTGCCGACCTGCGCCAGCGGCATTTCGGTGCCGTAAGCCGACACCCGGACGGGCTCCAACAGGCCAGGATGCGCGCGACCGGTTCGTAGGCCATTGAATTCACGCTTCAACGTCTCGATCGCTCCGTCCATCCGGCGCGTCAAATCCGTCTTCAGCGCAGCGAGGTCGGCTGCCATCTTCCTGCCCTCCTATGGGTATTGGCGGGTTCCGAGCAACGATGCCGCGGGCCCAAACAACACAATCATGGCCGATTTTGGCCGGTTTATCGTGGTTCGATGATTTTCGTAAACCGGCCTTCGCCCCGCATGACCTGCGCAAACGCGCCCGGCGCATGGATATTGAAGACGAGGATCGGCAGATGGTTTTCACGTGCCAGGCTGATCGCGGCCGCGTCCATGACGGCCAGATCGCGCGAGAGCACGTCCAGATAGGTCAATTCCTCGAAGCGGGCCGCGTCCGGCACCTTGCGGGGATCCGCGGTATAGACGCCGTCCACCTGGGTGCCTTTCAGCAGCGCGTCACACCCCATTTCGGTGGCGCGCAACGCCGCGGCCGTGTCGGTGGTGAAGAACGGGTTGCCGGTGCCCCCGCCGAACACCACCACCCGCCCCTTTTCCATGTGCCGCATGGCGCGGCGGCGGATATAGGGTTCGCAGATGCTTTCCATCGGGATGGCCGACTGGACCCGGGTTTCAACGCCCGCCTTTTCCAGCGCGCTTTGCACCGCCAGCGCGTTCATAACGGTCGCCAACATGCCCATATAATCAGCCTGGGCCCGGTCCATCCCGGCGGACGCCGCCGAAACGCCGCGAAAGATATTGCCGCCGCCAATAACGATGCAGACCTGCACGCCCATCGCGACGACATCGGAGATGTCCTTGGCGATCGCGCCCAGCGTGGCGGTATCAAGGCCGAACTCCCGTCGTCCCATCAACGCTTCGCCGGACAGTTTCAGCATGACTCGCTGGTAGGCCGGGTTCTGCGACATGGCGGTCTCGGGGAATCCAAAAGGGAATGGGCGAGGCGGGTCTACCGCGTTCGGGGCCGCTTGGGTAGGGGAAGGCGCACCCGGCCGCCCGTACCATCCCCGGTCATGGCCGGGGATGGTGGATCGCGATCAGCCCCCGGCGGTCTTGGCGACTTCGGCGGCGAAGTCTTCCTTCGGCTTCTCGATGCCTTCGCCCAACTGGAAGCGGGCGAAGCCGGACAGCTTCAGGCCGGCCTTCTTGACAACGGCCTTCACACGGCTCTCGCCGTCATGGACCCAGACCTGTTCCAGCAGCACCACTTCTTCGTAGTACTTGCGGATGCGGCCTTCGACCATCTTCTCAATGATGGCTTCCGGCTTGCCGGAGGCGCGGGCCTGCTCGGTCAGCACCGCCTTTTCCCGTTCCAACGCCGCCGGATCGACGAAATCGACATCCAGCGCTTCCGGACGGGCGGCGGCGACATGCATCCCGACCTGACGGCCGAGGATTTCCAGCGTCGCGCTTTCACCTGGGCCCTCAAGCGCGGCGAGGACGCCAATCTTGCCAAGGCCGGGCTTCAAGGCGGAGTGGACATAGGTCGCGACGACGCCCTGCGGCACGGACAACACCCGCACGCGGCGCAGGTTCATGTTTTCACCGATGGTGGCGACGAGGTGCGTGAGCTCCTCCGCGACCGTACGGCCGGTGCCCGGGAAGGCGTGTGCCGAGATGGCATCGATGCTCTCACCGACATCGAGCGCGATCTTGGCCACTTCCTGCACGAAGGCCTGGAAGGTCTCGTTGCGGGCGACGAAATCGGTTTCGGCATTCACTTCGACAACCGCGGCCTTGCCAGGCGCGGAGGCAACGCCGACGAGGCCTTCAGCGGCGACCCGGCCGGATTTCTTGGCCGCGGCGGCGAGGCCTTTTTTGCGCAGCCAGTCGATCGCCTGCTCGATGTCGCCGTCGTTTTCCGTCAGCGCCTTCTTGCAGTCCATCATGCCCGCGCCGGTCTTTTCGCGCAGGTCTTTCACGAGGCCAGCGGTGATCGCAGCCATGGTCTCTCTCCAACATGATGGGGACGCGATCGCTCGCGTCCCCAGGTTGCATGATCAGTGGTCAGGCGGCCGGTTTAGACAGCCGCGGCTTCTTCTTCGATTTCGGCATCCGGCAACGCATCGATCGGCAGGTCTTCGCCCGCGCCGATGTCAACGCCCGAGGATGCCATTTCGGCGCTGATACCATCCAACACGGCGCCCGCGATCAGGTCGCAATACAGGGTGATCGCGCGGATCGCGTCGTCGTTCCCCGGGATCGGGAAGGTCACGCCGGTCGGGTCGGAGTTGCTGTCCAGCACCGCGACAACCGGGATATGCAGCTTGTTGGCCTCTTCGACCGCGAGCTTTTCCTTGTTGGTGTCGATGATGAACAGGATGTCCGGCAGACCGCCCATTTCCTTGATGCCGCCCAGCGAGCGCTCCAGCTTTTCCTGGTCGCGGGTGATCTCAAGGATTTCCTTCTTGGTCAGGCCCTGGGTCTGATTGCCCAGCATCTCTTCGATCTGGCGCAGGCGCTTGATCGAACCGGTGATGGTCTTCCAGTTGGTCAGCGTGCCGCCGAGCCAGCGGTGATTGATGTAATACTGGCCGCAACGCTTCGCGGCGTCGGACACATGTTCCGCGGCGGCGCGCTTGGTGCCGACGAACAGAACGCGCCCGCCAGCGGCGGTGACATCACGAACCGCACGCAGCGCGCGATCGAGCATCGGCACGGTCTGCTGCAGATCGATGATGTGGACCTGATTGCGGACCCCATAGAGATAGGAGGCCATCCGCGGGTTCCAGCGGCGCGTGTGGTGACCAAAATGAACGCCAGCTTCAAGCAGCTGACGCATGGTGAAATCGGGCATCGCCATGAGCGTGCTCCTTTCATGATAGTCCGGTTGAGCCTCCGCGGGGGTTTGCCATCGGGCCTTGCGGCCCGGCAGCACCGGATCCGATCAGAAGCAATCCTGACCGGGAAAGGCGCCCCGCGTGCGAATTACCAGGGCACCCTGCCCCAGTGCGGCCGCATATGACCGAATCAGCCGTTTCACGCAAGGGTGGAGGTGGCCAGCGCGGCGGTACCGGGCGACTGCCGGACCCGGCAAAAAAAGCCCTGCGCCGTTAAGAGTTCCTTAACTTTTTTCAGATACCCATGGCGCCTCGCACGGAAAGGCCACGGCAAAACGCCGCTCCGCCTGTCATGAGGCCAAAGCGTTCATGCTCGACAGCCCCACCGAAATAGCCCGGGACGATCGGCGTCATGTGCCCAAAGACGGCACACCGGGCCTGGATCTCGACTGGCGGGCGCTCTGGGTCATTTTCTGGCGGCACAAACGCCGGTTCCTGGTGTTCGCCATCCTGTGCCCGCTCGGCGCCGGTCTGGCGGTCTGGCAGACCACGCCGGTTTATACCGCCGTCGGCACACTGATCTATGAACCCAGCGAATACAAAGCGCGGGAACTGCAAAGCCTGGTGCGCAGCGACCCCATCACCGAAGCCACGATGGCCACCCAGGCCGAGATCCTGCAGAGCCTGCATATCGCGCAGAAAGTAGCGGAACGCCGGCAACTCGCGCTGAACCCGGAATTCAACGCCGCCTTGCGCCCGCCGCCCATCTGGCGCCGCCTGCTGCCCGAGACGCCCGCCCCATCCATCGTCGGTCCCAGCCCCGATCCCGCGATCGACGCCATGCTGCTGACGGTGCAAGCCGCATTGCACGCGCGCCCGGTCCGGTTTTCGCACGCGATCGAGGTGACCTTCACCGCCCAGGATCCGGTCCTCGCAGCCGCCGCCGTGAACGATGCAATGGACGTCTATATCAAGGATCAGTTCGGCGCGAAGGCGCGCCTGGTCCACAACGCCACGAATTTGCTGCGCTCTCGCGCCACGCAATTGCGGGACGAAACGCGCCGGGCGGAGGATGCCATCGCCACCTATCGCGCCCGCCATCAGCTCTTCCAGGGCATCCATGGCCCGTCCGATGCCGAACAGATCAGCCACCTGACGGAGGACCTGATCCGTGCCCGCGGGGAACTGGCACAGGCGGACGCCAAACGGGACGCGGCCCGAGGTCAGGCCGGTTCCGCGGCGCTGGCCGCCGTCGCGCCGTCCGTCGTGCAATTGCGCGGCCAGCGCGACCAGCTCATGGCGCAGGCTCAGGCCCAGCAATCCCGGCTGGGCGCGAACCACCCCGCGGCGGAGGCATTGCGCCGCCAAACCGAGGATGCGCAGCACGCCGTCGCCGCTGAAACCGCCCGCGTGATGACCGCGACCAGCGCGGATCAGCGCATCGCGGCCGAGCGTGTGGCCGTGTTGGAAGCCAATCTGCGAACCGCACGCGATGACGCGGACCGGGCCGCGCAAGCCCAGACCGCCCTCAATGCCATGACGCGGGATGCCGAGGCGCTGCGGACCGAGCTTCAGGCCGTCCTCGACCGGCTACAGCAGACCGCCCAGCAGAGTGCGGTCGAAACCGCCGAGGCGCATGAGATTTCTCAGGCCCTGCCGCCTGGCAGACCAAGCGCGCCGCATGTCGCGCTGGATCTCGCGGCCGGCCTCGCCGCTGGCCTGATGCTGGGACTGATCGCTGTCTATCTGGCCCATCTGACCGATCGCACCATTAGCAGCGGCGCGGATATGGAGGCGCTGACCGCCCTCCCCTGTTTCGCGCTCATTCCGGAAATCGACCGTCGGACGCGCGGGCGCGTGCCGCTGGAGGAATTGGCGATCCGCCGCCCCCTGACCGCCTTCGCCGAACAGATCCGGACTCTGCGCGTCGGGTTATGGCTGGGGGCACAACGGCCCAAGATCGTGGCGATCGCGGCGGCCCAACCCGGTGAGGGTAAAACCGCGCTGACGCTTGCCTTGGGCCGCGCCGCGCGCGCGGGCGGAGAGCGGGTCTTGCTCATCGAATGCGATTTGCGGCAACCCAAATTTGCCCAGATCATGGCAGCCGAACCCAGCCCCGGACTGGTGGATATTCTGCGGGGCGACGCCGCACTGGCCGAGACGCTGCGGGCGGACCCCTTGACCGGCCTGGATTTCATCCCCGCGGGCCAGGCGGCGAACGACGTGCTTGACCTGTTTTTATCCGCCGCCATGGGACGCCTGCTGGACAGCGAGCGGCAGGACTACGACCTCGTACTCCTCGACACACCGCCGCTCGAAGCCCTGAGCGAAGCGCGGGCCATCGCGGCAGTCGCGGATTCCACGCTCCTTTGCGTCCGTTGGCGTGACACGCCGCGCCTGGTCGTCCGCCGGATGGTGGACCAATTGCGGGAATCACAGGCGCATCTCATCGGAACGGTTCTGACCCGGGTTGACCCGCGCGCGCATGTGCGCTCCGGCTATCCCGATGCGGGGGTGTATCACCGCCGCTACAGATCCTATTTCCGAGGATAACGCATCATGAGCCGTCGTTTTCTGGTGACCGGCGGGGCCGGCTTTGTCGGCAGCCATCTGGTGGATGCCCTGCACCGGCGCGGTGACGCGGTCGTGGTCTTCGACGATCTGCGCACCGGCCATGCGGCCTCTGTCCCCGATGGAGTGACGCTGATCGAAGGCTCTCTGGCCGACGCCGCCCTGGTCAACCGGGTGCTGGCCAATGGGCCCTGGGATGCGGTGTTCCACTTCGCCGCCCTGTCACAGGTCGGGGAGAGCATGCGTGAACCGCTTCGCTATCTGATTGAAAATGCCGGTAATGGCATGCTGCTGATCGATGCCTGTATCCGTCATGGCGTTCGCCGCTTCGTCCTGTCCTCGACCGCCGCCTTGTTCGCGACCGTGACCGATGCGCCCATCCCCGAGGACGCCACGATCGACCCGGCCTCCGCCTATGGTGACAGCAAATGGATGATCGAGCGGGCGTTGCACTGGGCCAGCCAGGTGCATGGCATGCGCTACGCCCGGCTGCGCTACTTCAACGCCGCCGGGGCGGACCCGACCGGGCGGCTGGGGGAGGATCATCGGCCGGAGTCGCATCTGATCCCCCTCGTCATCGACACCGCGCTGGGGCGGCGCGGGGCGCTGGATGTGTTCGGCGCCGACTATCCAACCCCCGATGGCACGGCGGTGCGCGATTATGTGCATGTCTGCGACCTCGCCGAGGCGCATCTGCTGGCGCTGGAGGCGATGGATCAGGGCGACGTGACCTGGAACCTCGGCAATGGCGCCGGGCACTCGGTCCTGCAAGTGATCGAGGCCGTGGAGCGGGTGTCCGGCTTGCCGGTTCCCTACCGCATGGCTGATCGCCGGGCCGGTGACGCGGCGGTGCTGGTCGCGGCATCTGACCGCGCACAGGCGGCCGGCTGGCGCCCCCGGTTCGCCGAACTGGATGACATCGTGCGCACCGCATTCCAGTGGCGAAAAGCGCATCCGAGTGGCTATGGCAACTGAGCGGACCCATCCCGCATGGCCCATTCCCTTCGCCGCGGCCCTGCTGCTATGGCCGGCGCTGTGGAACGGTTATCCGATCGTGTTCGCCGATACCGGCACCTATCTGTCCCAGGCGATCCACCGCTACATCGGCTGGGATCGCCCGCCTTTCTATAGCCTGGCCATCCTGTGCCTGCATGGGACGGTCACCACCTGGCCGGTGGTGGTGGCGCAGGCGCTGATCACCGCCTGGGTGCTGCGGCTGAGCATCGCGGCGGCGTGGCCGGGGTTGGATGAGCGGTGGCTGCCGGTGCTGGTGCTGCCGCTGGCCTTGGGAACCTGGCTGCCCTTTCTGGTGAGCGAACTGACACCGGATGTCTTCACACCCTTGCTGGTGCTGGGATGGGTCACGGCGGGGGGAGCGGGCCCGCATACGGCGGGCGGGCACCGTTGGCTGCCCATCCTCATCGCCTTCGCCATCGCCGCCCAGCAATCCTCGCTCCTGCTGACGCTCGCGCTGCTGCCCGTCCTGATCGGACTCCATCCCAAGGGATGGAGGGCCATCATGCTGCCCCCGGCGTTCGCGATCGCCGCGCTCGTCGCGGTCAATCTTGCCGGCCACGGCCGGGCGGCGATCGCGCCATTTGGTCAGGTGTTCCTGCTGGCCCGGGTGATCTATGACGGCCCCGGCCTCGCCGTCCTGCGGCGCGACTGTCCCGAAGCGGGCTGGCGCCTGTGCCCGTATCGGGACCGGCTGCCGCCAACGTCGGACGATTTCCTCTGGCAAGCCGACAGCCCGATCGTCCTCGCCGGCGGCCACAAGACGATCGCGGCGGAGGCGAACGCCATCATCGCCGCCGCGATTCTGAGCGCCCCCGGCCAGGAGGCGCGGGCGACGCTGGCGAACGCGGCCGAGCAAATCACCCGCTTCGCCAGCGGTGACGGGCTGGAATCCTGGCCGAACCAGGTGACGCCCTGGATCGCGCGTGATTTCCCGCCGCGCGAAGCTGCCGCCTACGCCGCAGGCCTGCAGGCCAATGGCCGGCTGGCGGTGCCGTCCTGGCTGGGCGCGCTGCACCAACTGATCGCCCTCACTGGCATCGCCGTCGCCGCCATCCTGCTGCCGCTGACCTGGCGCCGGGATCGGCGTGCGGCCCACGGCCTGCTGATCGCGCTTCTGGTGCTGCCGCTCAGCGCGGCGATTACCGGCGGACTGTCCACCCCGCATGACCGCTACCAAAGCCGCATCGCCTGGATACCGGCCTGGATCGCCGCCCTGTCCCTGGGCACAGCAACAGGCGCGCCGATGGTTCGGCGGGCATGAGCCCCCCTGTCTTCTGGTCTGCCGTGGAAGCGGGCGCAAGCGCGGTTTGCTCCGTCCTCGGCTCATTCGTCATCGCCCGGCTCATCGGCCCCGCGGAGCTTGGTATCGGCGCGGCGGCCGCGGCGGTTCACGTGTTGCTATGGGTCGGGGTAAACGCCTTGTTCGCCGACGCTCTGGTGCAACGGGCCGAGATGGATGACGCGCTGGCGTCGAGCGCCTTCTGGGCCTCCGTCGCCGTGGGCCTGCTGGCGATGCCCATACAAATCGCCGCCGGAACGCTGCTGTCGCGGACGCTGCATGACCCACGCCTGTCGCTGATGGGCCTTGTTTTGGCGCTGCCATTGCCGCTCGTGGGCGCGGGCGGGGCCTTGCAAGGCCTGGCCACCCGCGCCCGACGGTACCGGCAACTCGCGGCCCGGACCATCCTGGGTCAGGGATGCGGCGCTAGCGTGGGGATCGGGGTGGCACTGCTTGGTGGCGGCGGCTGGGCCCTGGTCGGGCAGCTCACCGTCGCCGCCGCCGTGGGTGCTTTGACGCTGCTGGTAACCACGCATTGGCGGCCCCGCCGGCGCTGCGACCGCGCGGAGATTCGGGCTCTGCTCGCGGTGGGGATTCCGCTGACGGCGAGTACGCTCATCCAGATCGGGCGCTACCGGCTATTCGCGATCCTGATTGGCGGGACCGCGGGACCAGGCGTGCTGGGGCAGGTGCATATCGCTTTCCGCCTGGTCGACACGGTGCGTGACCTCTGCTTCACCGCGCTCTGGCGCCTGATGCTGCCGATCATGGCCGGGCACCAACGGGATCCGGTCGGGATGCTGGCGAGCGTGGATCAGTTGCTGGCCCGCTCAGGCCGGGTGCTGTTACCCCTGTGTGCCTTGATGGGCTTGTGTCTGGTCCCCGCCGTATCGCTGCTGTTGGGGCCGGGCTGGTCGGACTCCGGGCGGGCGGCGCTCCCCTTGGTGGGGTTGATGGCGCTGTCGGTCATTATGTTTCCCTCTGGCGTCGCATTGGTGGCCGCCGGGGGCGCGCGTCATGCGCTGCTCGCCAATATCGCCGGGCTTGTGCTGACCGTGGTGCTGACGATGGCGCTGCAACCCGCCGGACCAGGGGCGGCGGTCTGGGTCTGGTGCGCCGGCCAGATCGCGATCTGCCCCTATATACTGTGGGCCAGTGCCGCGGCTTTGCGGGTGCGGTTGCTGCGGCCCATGGCGGGGCTTGGCGCGATGGCCGGGCGCGGGCTTTGACCGGCACCGGTCTCGGGTGGCACACTCGGTGTCCGCGTCCAACCACGGCACCCAACCACGGCAGCATGAGGCACCGATGCCCACTTATGACTACCAATGCGCCGCCTGCGGCCCCTTCCGCGATTCCTATCCGATGTCGGCCTATGCCAAGCCGCAGCCTTGCCCCGGCTGCGGTGAACCGGCGCCGCGCGCCCTGACCCTGCCCGCGATCGCGGGCGGCGCGCAGGACAATGCCGCCGCCGCACCGATGGCCTCCCACGCCGGGGGCTGCGCCTGCTGCGCCGCGCCGCGCCGTCTGACCGCCGAAGCGGTCTGAGCCGCATGCCCATCGCGTGCGAAAAGCGTCCCGCCACCGGGGCGCGCGGGATGGTGGTGACCAATCACCCTCTGGCCTCCGCGGCGGGGGCTGAAATGCTGACCGCTGGCGGCAATGCCATCGACGCCGCCATCGCCGCCTTCTTCACCCTCAGTGTCGTCGAGCCCATGATGGTCGGCATCCTGGGCGGCGGGATGGCGCATCTTCGGCTGGCCGACGGGACGCATACCGTCATCGATGGGCAGAGCACCGCGCCGCTGGCCACCGGTGCGACGACCTATACCCCTGATCCCCAGGCCCCGCCCGGCACGATGGACACGATCGGGCGCCGGAATCAGGTCGGCCCGACCGCCGTCGCGGTACCCGGCAATCTGATGGGCTGGTGTGAGACGCTGGCGCGCTTCGGCACTTTCTCCCTGGCCGATGTGATGGAACCGGCGATCCGCCATGCCTCACGCGGGTTCCAGGTGACGCCTTATCTGGCTGAATGCGTCAGCGACTGCGCCGCCGATATGGCCATGGATGCGGCCATCGCGCGGGTCTATCTGCCGGGCGGCACGCCCATCACGGCGGGGACCCGGCTGGTGACGGGGGATTATGCCGAAACACTGCGCTCGATCGTGCAAGACGGCCCGGACGTGCTGTACCGAGGCGCGCTCGGCGCGCACCTGGTCGATTGGATGGCACGGACGGGCGGCTATATCGCCCAGGCTGATCTGACGGGATACCGCACCGTGACGCGGGCGCCGCTGCGCGGTACCTATCGCGGGTTCGACATCGTGGGCCCGCCGCCACCGACCTCGGGTCCGCTGCATATCATCCAGATGCTCAATATTCTGGAGGGGTATGATATCGCCGGCCTCGGCTTCGGATCGCCCGACACGGTGCATCTGCTGGCGGAAGTGCTGAAGATCGCCTTCGCCGACAGGGCCGCGGCCACGGCGGATCCGGCTTTCGTGGCGGTGCCGGTGGCCCGGCTGCTGTCCAAGGACTATGCCGCCGAGCGGCGGGCGACGATCGACAGGACCCGCGCCCAGGCCTGGAGCGCGGCGGTCGCACCCGGCTCCCTCGCATCCCACACCACGCATCTGACCATCGCCGATGCGATGGGCAATGTGGTCGCCAGCACCCAGACCATCAATTCGCTGTTCGGCGCCCGGGTGATGGTTCCGGGCACGGGCATGATTCCGAACAATTACATGCATGTGTTCGACCCGCATCCGGGCCGGGCGAGTTCGGTCGCGCCGGGCAAACGCGTGACGTCCTCGATGGCGCCGGTGATCGTGCTGCGCGACGGCAAGCCTGTCTATGCACTCGGCCTGCCGGGCGGGCTGCGGATTTTCCCCTCTGTCATGCAGGCGCTGTCCAATCTGATCGATCATGGGATGAGCCTGCAGGAGGCCGTGGAAGCCCCGCGCGTCTGGACCCAGGGCCACGCGCTGGAGATCGAGGCCGGATTTCCCGCCGCGGTTCTTGAGGCCATGCGCGCGCGCGGCCACGACGTCGCCAAAGTCGGCAATGTCGCGGGTGGCATGAGCGCGATTCGGTTCCATGACGATGGCATGCTGGAAGGCGCGGCCTGCTGGCGCGCCGATGGCACCCCGATCGGACTTGGTGGCGGCCTGGCGCGGCCGGGGGTGCGGTTCCGGCCAGAGGCGACGCGGGTTTAGAGCCTGTCCGGTGCTTTCAGGCGCACCGGACATGCTCTAACCGATTGTTTGATCGCGTGATTCACGGCTCCGGTGATTCTACCTCCGCCGATCAGGCTCCTAACGTTTAGCCGCGCGTTTGGCCACGAACGCGCCCATCAGGCGCCGGGTCTCGGCCGTGCCATGCGCCGCCGCCACGGCGCGGACGCCCTGCTGCACCGCATCCGCGATCGACATCCGCTCCCAGTCCCGGATCAGCTCTTTCTGCGCCCGGATCGCCAGCGGGCCGGCGGACAGGATCGCCGACACCCAATCCTCGATCGCCGCATCGAGGCCGTCCTGAGTGGTGATCCGCTCCACCAGATGGCACGAAGCCGCTTCCTGGGCGTCGATATGCCGGCCGGTATAGACAAGCTCCCGCGTTTTGCCCCAGCCGATGAGCTGCGGCAGCAAGCAGGCTTCCATGCCGGACGGGAGACCGAACAGCACTTCCGGCATGCCGAAGCGGGCGGTATCGGCGGTGGCGCGCATGTCGCAGGCGGCGGCGATTTCCAGGCCGGCGCCCAAACAATAGCCGTTGACGCGGGCGATCACCGGCACCGGGGTGCGGCGGATAGCCTCACAGACGCGGTGGGTCAGAGCCGGGCCTTCATGGGCATGGCCATGCGTGAAGGTCGCCATTTCCGTGACATTGGCGCCGCCGATAAACGACCGCTCCCCTGCCCCGGTCAGCACCACCACCCGCAGCCGGGTATCGGCGGACACGTGCTCGAACGCCTCCGCCAGTTCGCGCTTGCCTGCGTTACCCAGCGCATTGCGCTGTTCGGCATTGTTGACCGTGATGCGCGCGACCGTCCCGGCCTCCCCACGGTCATCGACCGTGATGAGGATGAGGCTCATGCCGCGCGGCGGCGCAGCACCGCGTCGCGGATCAGCGGCATACGGTCATTACCGAAATACATGTCGTCACCACCGACGAACATGGTGGGGGAGCCGTAGCCGCCGCGATCGATCAGTTCCTGCGTGGTGTTGCGCAGCAGATCCTTGTTGGCCTGCAGCTCGATACCGGCGAAGAAGGCAGCGGGATCGACACCGATCTGCTCGCAGATTTCGGTCAGCACCGGGACCTGGGAGATGTCTTTGTCGTCGCACCAATAGGCGGCGAAGGTCGCGGCCATGTAGGGCACCAGCTTGCCCATGGCGTCCACCGCGAAGCAGCCGCGCATCGCCTTGACGCTGTTCACCGGGAACACGCTCGGGCGGTAATGCATCTTGATGCCCAGGAAGCGGGCCCAGTCCTGCTGGTCCTTTTTGCTTTGGGCAGCCTTGGCCGGGACCGGCTTGACGTTCGGGTTATGCACGGATGGGTTCACGGCGTTGAACACGCCCCCGACCAGGATGGGCCGCCAGGCGATGGTGACGCCGATCTCGGATTCGAGCTGGCGCAGGCTGTGGAAGGCGAAATAGGTCCAGGGGCTGGACAGGTCGAAGAAGCACTCGATTTCGGCCATGGGATTGGTCCTGTTCGGTCAGCGCGTCATCCCCCGGCTTATCCGGGGGATTGATCGCGGCGGTGGGCATGGGTGGAGCCGGGGATAGCGGGGGGTTCAGGCCTCGACGACCACCGGCCGGGCGCGCTGGTTATACAACATTTTCGCGCGGCGATCCTGCTCCTCCTGCGACAGTTTGGAGGGATCGTTGGCGAAATGGGCGCCCACGGCCATGCCGCGTTGCACGCCCGGCCGGGCCGCGAGTTCTTCGTGCCAGCGCTTGAAGTAGGGGAATTCTTCGATGTCCTGACCCTGCATTTTCCAGTTCACGGTCCAGGGATAGCAGATCATGTCGGCGATGGTGTACTGATCCCCGGCGAGATACCGGTTCTTGTACAGGCGGTTATTCAGCACGCCGTAGATGCGGTTCACCTCATCGGTAAAACGGGTGATGGCATAGGACTGATCGCCCTGCTTGTCGCCGAGGCGGCGGAAATGACCGCATTCCCCGCTTTTTGGGCCCTGATTGGCCATCTGCCAGATCAGCCATTCCTGCACCGTATGCTTGCCGCGCAGGTCCTGCGGGTAGAAGCGGCCGACTTTCTCGGCAAGGTAAAGCATGATCGCCCCGGATTCGAAGATCGCCAGCGGCTCCCCGCCATCGGAGGGGGTGGTATCGACCATCACCGGCATGCGGTGATTCGGGTTCATCTTCAGGAATTCGGGGGTGAACTGGTCGCCGCGGCCGATATTGCATTCGATGACGGTGTAAGGGATGGCCGCCTCTTCGAGCAGGATGGTGACCTTTTTACCGTTGGGCGTCGGCCAGTAATGCAGGTCGATCATGGGGTTATCTCTCCTGGGTTATCCTCGACGTTCAGCGTAGCGGATGGCGGGGCGTCCGGCCACTGGTGGGCGCGCCTTGACGCCCCTATCGGGCCGGGCTTTGTTTCCGCCCTCATTTGCCCTGGAAACCGCCCGTGACCAATGCCTCCGACATCGTGCTCGTGCATAGCTCCGACCTGCACGTCGACAGCGACCCCGCCGATATCACCTATGGCGACGACGGCACCACCGGCCTGCGGATCGTGCTGGAGGCGGGCAAGACCCACAATGCGACCTATGTCGTGCTCGTCGGCGACATCTTCGACAACAACCGCCAGCCGCCCTCGATCGTCTCGCGCACCGTGGCGTTGCTGGCCGATGCCGGCCGCCATGTGGTGATCCTGCCCGGCAACCATGACCCGGTGACCCCGGATTCGGTGTATCTGCGCGGCGGCATGCGCGATCTGCCCAATGTCCATATCATCGGCGTGACCCATGAGCAGGCGGTGCATTTCGCCGAACACGACCTGGAATTCTGGGGCCACCCGCATGTCGATTACAGCAACATGGTGCCGCTGCGCTCCCCTCGCCCGCGCAGCTCCCGCTGGCAGGTGGCGCTGGCGCATGGGCATTATGAGGAAGACGGCGCTATCCCGCTGCGCCCGTCCTGGCTGATCAGCGACGCCGAGATCGCCGCGACCGGCGCTGACTATCTGGCGCTGGGCCATTGGAATCGCCCGGCGCAGGTCGGGCCAGGGATCGTGCCGGCCTATTACTCGGGCTCGCCCGATCTGGCGAAGACGGTGAACGTGGTGCGGCTGACCGGCAATGGCACGGTGCACGTCACCCGCGAACCGGTCAGCTGGTAAGGTCTTTACCCAAACACGATCGCGGGCGGCTGCGCGCGATCGCGCTGGGCATCGAAGAACAGCCAGGCATGGTGATGCTGGCCTTGCTTGGTCGCATCGCCCATGTCGAACCAGCGGATGCGTTTGGTCAGCACGATCACCCGGTCGAGCGGCCCGGCCGACATGAGCGATGACGCGCGCTGCCCGGCCATCCAGGTGAAGCGCACCAGCAGCGCCAGTTGGCCGTCACACTGCTCGGTCAAGCTGATCGCGTGCTTCACGAAGGACAGCAGCAGGCGCGACGACGCCGGCGCGCCGCGTTCGGCTCCACCATCGCCGTAAGGCGGATTGGTCACGATCGCCTGGCAGCCCGCGGGGACCCGTTCGGTGGTCAGAAAATCGACCCCGCCCTGGCCATAGCCACGATCCGCCAGATCGGTCGCATGCACGGCCAGGCCCTGGCGCTCGATCACCTTGGCGATGGCGCCATCGCCGCAACACGGCTCCCACACCGGGCCGCGCAGCCGGACATGGTTCAAAAGCGTCTGGGTCACCCAGTCCGGGGTCGGGTAGAAGTCATTCGCCTCCCGCGCGAAGCCGGAGATATGGATGGGCCGGAATTCCCGGCGGTCCTCGGTCAGGCCAAAACTCTGGTCGTTCATCGCGAAGGCCTCCCCAGGCGTTCTTGTCAGGGTATCGGCTGGTTCATGCCGGTTCTGTCTGGAGTCGGGAAAGCGCTGCCTTCCCCTGACGTTGCCAGCCGGGCGCCCGAGGCCTAACCTGCCCCATCCCGCTAAATTCAATCACAGGAAACGAGCGCCATGAAAGTCGGCCAGGCCATCGCGGAAATCATGAAGCGTGAGGGGATCGAGATCCTCTGCGGCTATCCCGTCAACCATCTGCTGGAATTCGCCGCCGCCGCCGACATCCGCCCCATCATCGTCCGCCAGGAGCGCATCGGCCTCCACATGGCCGATGCCATCTCCCGCGTCACATCCGGGCGCAAGGTCGGCGCCTTCTGCATGCAGCATGGCCCGGGGGCGGAAAACGCCTATGGCGGCGTCGCGCAGGCCTATGCGGAATCGGTGCCGCTGCTGGTGATCCCGCAGGGCTATCCGCGCCGCATCGCCGGCATCGACCCCAACTTCGGTTCCGTCCGCGAAATGCGCGGCGTGTCGAAGTCGGCCGAAATGGTGAATATGCCCGGCGAAATCGCCAACATCATGCGCCGTGCGATGAGCAACATCCGCAACGGCCGCTCCGGCCCGGCGATCGTTGAAATCCCGACCGATATCTGGAATGAGGAAATCGGCGACCTCGATTACACCCCCGTCGGCGTGCACAAATACGGCCCCGATCCGGTGGATGTGCGCAAGGCCGCCGCCGCGATCCTGGCCGCCAAACGCCCGGTGATCTATTCCGGCACCGGCGTCCAGTGGGCCGAAGCCTGGCCGGAACTGCGCGAACTCGCGGAACTGCTCGGCGCACCGGTCACCACCAGCCTCGGCGGCAAGAGCTCGTTCCCGGAAACGCACGAACTTTCGCTTGGTTCCGGCGGCAACGCAGTACCCAAGCCGGTGCATCATTTCGTGCAGAACGCGGACCTGATCATCGGCATCGGGTGCTCGTTCACGGAGACGAATTTCGGGATCAAGTTCCCGAAGGGCAAGAAATACATTCATGCCACGCTCGATCCGAACCACCTGAACAAGGATATCGTCAGCGATATCGGCCTCGTCGGCGACGCGAAACTGACGCTGGCCGCGCTGATCGGGGAACTGCGCCAGACCATCAAGGCGAACCGCGACACAAAAGAGGTCGTGGCCGAAATCCAGGCGATCCGCGCCGAGTGGATGGCGCAATGGCAGCCGTTGCTGGACTTCAACGAAGCCCCGCTGTCGCCCTACCGCGTGATCAAGGAACTGATGGGCGCGGTCGATATCGACAACACCATCATCACCCATGACGCCGGCAGCCCGCGCGACCAGATCTCCCCGTTCTGGGTCTCAACCACGCCGATGTCGTATATCGGCTGGGGCAAGACGACGCAGCTCGGTATGGGCCTCGGCCTGGCGATGGGCGCGAAGCTGGCCAAGCCGGACAAGCTCTGCATCAACCTCTGGGGCGATGCCGCCATCGGCTTCACCGGCATGGACTTCGAAACCGCGGTGCGCGAGCGCATCCCCATCCTGTCGATCCTGCTGAACAATTTCTCCATGGCGATCGAGCTGAAGGTGATGCCGATCTCGACGGAGAAATATCGTTCGACCGATATTTCGGGGAATTATGCCGATATGGCGAAGGCGTTCGGCGGCTATGGGGAACGGGTGACGCAACCGGATCAGATCCGCGCGGCGATCCTGCGCGGCATCGAGCAGACCCGCAACGGCACCCCGGCGCTGCTGGAGTTCATCACCGCGAAAGAAACCCGCGTTTCGAAGTTCTGAACGGGGGCAATCACTCTCAACCCACCGTCATCCTCGGCTGATCCCGGGGATGGCGGGCGTGGGGATACCAACACCGATGACCATCGCTGGCGCCTACCAAAGCGTGCCCATCGACCGCATCATCTATGGCCGCCCCGCAACCCCGGTCCTGGTCGAGGAAGCCGCCCGCCTCGGCGCCAACCGCGTCTTCCTCATGGTCAGCCGCACCCTGGATCGGGACACGGACTGGGTGTCGGACATGCGCGCCGCCCTGGGGCCACGCTATGCCGGCTCCTATGACGGCATGCCATCACATACGCCGCGAGAGGCGGTGCTGGCCGCCACCGACCTGGCCCGCGCCATGAACGCTGATTTGATCGTGACCTTCGGCGGCGGCTCGCTGACGGATGCGGGGAAGATGGTGCGGCTCGCGCTGCGGCACGGCATCGCCCGACTGGAGGATTTCGACCGCTTCGCCATCCAGGTCACCCCCGAGGGCCGGCGGATCGCCCCCGCCTTCGACGGCCCCACGGTCGACCAGATCGCAATCCCCACCACGCTATCGGCTGGCGATTTCAACGCCATGGCGGGCGCGACCGACGCACGCACCGCGCTGAAAGAGATCTACCACCACCCGCATCTGGTCCCGCGGATCATCGTGCTCGATCCCGCGGTTACCTTGCGCACGCCGCAATGGCTGTGGCTGTCGACCGGCGTGCGGGCGCTGGATCACGCGGTGGAATCGCTGTGCGCGCCCAACGCCGATGTCCGCGCCTCCGTCGGATCCCTCGCCGCCATTCGCCTTCTGGCGAGCGCCCTCCCCCGCACGTTCGCCGACCCGGCGGATCTGGGGGCGCGGCTGGATGCGCAGCTGGCGATGTGGATGTCGATGGAGCACCACCGATTCGGCGTGTCCAAAGGCGCATCGCATGGAATTGGGCATGTGCTGGGCGGCACCTGCGACGTGCCGCATGGCTATACGTCCTGCGTCATGCTGCCTGCTGTCATGCGCTACAACGAAGCCTTCAACCCCACCCAACAAGCGGCGGTGGCGGAGGCGATGGGCCACTCCGGACGTCCGGCATGGGAGGTCCTAGATGAATTTATTACTGATCTGGATATGCCGCGCACATTGCGCGCGGTTGGCGTGACATCGGAACAATTTTCCGCGATCGCTCAGGCGGCTTTGCTTGACCACTACCTCCACACAAACCCGCGCCCTATCAAGAATGTTGACGGTATCATGACAATTTTGAGTATGGCGGCCTGACGGCGCGTAGAATCTGTGACGCATGCGTAAAACTACGCTATACGCACGCTCCCATGCCAAAGTTGAAAGCCCGCGACGCCACGCAATTTGCCGCCCTTCCCTGCCGTTTGAACGACGCGGGGAAGCGTGAGGTCATGCTGCTGACCTCCCGCGGCACCGGCCGCTGGATCATTCCCAAGGGCTGGCCCATCAAAGGCCTGAAACCCCGCGAAGTCGCGGCCAGGGAAGCGTTTGAGGAAGCCGGCCTCCTCGGTCAGGTCGCCAGCAAGACACCGTTCGGCGTGTTCCACTATGCCAAGCAGAGCGCCAAGGAGCCGCTGCTCTGCCAGGTGCATGTCTATCTGATGTGGGTTGACCAGCAACTCACCGACTGGCCCGAAAAGCATGAGCGGCAGACCCGGTGGTTCGAAATCGCCGACGCCGCCGAACAGGTCCGCGAAGGCGGATTGGCCGAGATTATCCTGCGCATGGCGCAATAGGGCGTCGGCCCCATCCCACGGGCGGACCTGACGTCAATGCATCTCCAACCAGGCCGGCACACGGGCCAAGGCGTCCGCGCGGGCCGGTTCGTTCGTGCCGGTATGAGCCCGGCCGCCGACCGCGGTGGCAGCCCCATCACGCAGGCGGACAGGACGGTTGAATGCATCGAAATCGTGATAGGCGCCTGGATAGAGCGTCAACGTGATCGCGTCTGGAAATCGTGCCGCCAGAACCCGGCAGGGCGGCGCCGGGGTCCAGTCGTCATTCTCCCCCACCAAAATCATTAACCGCGCCGCCGGACGCCAACTGGCTGACTTTGCCCGCCCCTCACAGCCGGGGTAAAAGGCGACATAGCGACGAAACAAATCGGGTGGCGGGGCCCGGATGGCATCCGCCACCGCCAGCACCGTCCCACCACCGTTTGACCATCCCATCAAAGCGAGGCCGCCGGGCGGCGTGTCGGGGCGCGCGGCGAGAAACCGGCCCGCCGCGATCGCATCGTCGCGGCGCAGGGATCCGGAGCCGACGGGCCGATCCGCCTCCTTGACGGCACATTGGGAGCCGAGGCCACGGGATCCGAAGCTGTCAGGCAAAAGCACAGTGTGTCCGGCCCTGGCCAAAGCGGCGGCCCAAGGGCCGTCGCGTTCCGCGAAGGGGCCCCCACACCCATGCAAGGCGACGATGGCGGGCCCACGCGGCCCCGATCCGGACGCATGGACCAGCACGGCATCCAGAGAAACCCCGCCCGGGCCGGGAACCGCGAACCGTTCGGACTGAAGCCCAGCCGTTTGCAGAAACGCCAACAAGGCCAGAAATGGCGCCATCGAACCGTCCTTATCGCGGGTGCGTGCCCTGGATCTGAATCCGCCGCGCCACCCGCCGGAACGGGCCGGCATCGTTCACCGCCATATGCTTGACGCAGCGGTTATCCCAAAAGGCCACCGAGCCCGGCGTATAGCGGAACCGGCAGGTGAACTCGGCCCGATGGCCATGGTCCAGGAGGTAATCGAGCAGGGGTTTGCTTTCCGCCTCCGTCATGCCCTCGAACGCGACGCAGTGGGAGTGGTTGACGAACAGCGCCTTCCGGCCGGTTTCCGGATGGGTGATGACGGCGGGGTGATAGCTGATCGTTTCGCGCCAGTCCGCGTCTTCCCGCACCGCCGTGGTGCGACTTTTGCTCACCGCGGCCTGAGGCCCGGCGATGGCGCGATCGGTGTGCTTGACGCGCAAACCGGCGAGCAGCGCCTTCATGCCGTCCGACAGGGTTTCGTAGGCCAGATATTGATTGGCGAACAGCGTATCGCCGCCATAGGGCGGCACCTCCATCGCGAAGAACACCGCGCCCATTGGTGGTTCGGCGCACATGGTGGTGTCGTGATGCCACTTCTCCCCCACGATCCGCGCATCCCCGGGATTACGCACGACATTGACCACCTCCGGGTCCGCCTGCGTGCCCTTGAAGTTGGGATGCACGAAAATCTCCCCGAACCGGCGGACGAAGGCCTTATGGCGCTCGACGCTCAGATCCTGATCGCGGAAGAAGATCACGCAATGATCCAGCAAAGCCCGCCTGATCTCACCAATGGTCTGGTCACTGAGGTCCTGGGACAGATCGACCCCGCTCAGTTCCGCGCCCAACGCCCCGGCAATCGGCTGGATGTCGAATGAGCTGTTACGCATGACGATGCTGCTCCCGGGTTGTGTCAAAACCCTGTCCGCGTGGCGGCAACGGTGTAGTTCTTCCTCGGGAACTCTTCCGTATAGCTGCGCAGCTTCGCGCCCGCTTTGGTCCCCATGTCGCGATAGGGCTTCGACTTCAGCTTCGCCACGTCCAGATCGATCCCATGCCCCGGCGTCGTCGGCAGTTCGACGAAGCTGTCCTGGATGACTAAAGGCGCGATCGCGATTTCGTCGCAGGCGGGTTTGAGGTTGATGAAACATTCCGCCAGCCAGAAATTCGGGATCATGGCCGATAATTGCACCGTCGCGGCCAGCCCGATCAGGGTGGAGTTGTAGTTGTGCGGCGACATTGCCACCGCATGCGGTTGCGCCATGGCGGCGATGTCGAGCATGGCGGAGATGCCGCCACAGTTGCAGATATCGGGGTTGATGATATCCGCCGCCCGCGCCGCCAGCGCCTGCATGAATCCTTCCTTCGAATAAATCGCCTCCCCCGTCACGATCGGCACGCCTGGCATGGCGCGGCGAACCTCGGCGACCAGTTCGATATTGTCACAGAGTGATGGTTCCTCGTACCAACCGATATCGAATTCCCGCAGGCGGTGGCCGATCCGGACGGCGTGCATCGGCGCCAGACGGCGGTGGCACTCGACCAGGAGGCCAAATTCGGGGCCGAGCGCGTCGCGCATTTTTTGGACGTAGCGGACGACGTGATCCTCATCCTCCCGATGAATGAAGCTGCGCCAGGGGCCTGGAAACGGGTCCCATTTCAAGGCTGTGTAGCCCATCGCCTTGACCTTCAGCGCACGCTCCACGTTCTGTTCGATGGATTCGGTGCCGCTCGACCAGCCATTGGCGTAAACCTTGACCCGTTCGCGCGACGCGCCACCGAGCAGATTATACAAAGGCAGGTTGGCGTGCTTGGCGACGATGTCCCAGGACGCGATTTCAATCGCGCTCCAGGCCGAGAGCAGGTCGAGCGATGCCCGGCGCATCGCGAAATCTTCGAACAAGACCTGGGCGGTGTGACGGATGTTGAAGACGCTGCGGCCGATGACGTATTTGGCCATGGCCTGGAGCAGTTTTCCGATGATCTGCTCTTTGCCGGGGGTCACATAGGCCTCCCCCCAGCCATAGAGGCCGGAGTCTGTTTCCACCCGGCAGAACAGCAGATTTTTCGCTGTGCCCGGGTCGAACAGGAACGTCTCGATGCGCGCGATCTTCACGAATATTTCCCCCAACCGGCTTTGAAGCGAGCCTACGCCCGGGGTCGTGCCGCCCGCAACCTCAGGCGCCCGGCAACCTCACGCCAAAGGAGATCGACATGACCACACGCTCTATGGCCATCATGGCTGCCTTCATCCTGGCCTCATTGATGGGATTCCACGCCGCCATGTCCGCTGACCGCCCAATCCGTATCGCCTTTGTGGATACCGGCAATACCGGCCGCAGTATCACCGCCGAAGCGCTCGCGCTTGCCGCCATCGCCAAGGAGCATCGCAACGTGCAGGTGATCTCCCGCGCGGTGGACCTCAATCCCTATAATATCCGCCCGGAGGAGAACTTCGTGATCCTGCTCCGCCCGCGGGGCATCGATACCTCCGCCCATATCGCGGCCCCGTTCGGGCCACAGGATGCCAAATTCTCCGATATCATTCTGACTATGACCAGCAAACATAAAGCCTGGGTGGTCGCCAATTTCCCCGAGACCAAGGACAAAGTCTTCACCCTGTCCGACTATGCGACCGGCACTGAAGACGACGTGCTCGATGCCTTCGGCAAGCCGATGGCGTTCTATGAAACCGTCCTGACGCAGCTTGATTCCCTGGTCGGAAAGGCGATCGAGAAAGCGGCGGGCAAACCGTAACCCCCACGCAAAGCGGCGCAAGCCGGCACCGTGGAAATCGATTGCTTCACGGCCCGTCGCGAGGCAAACACCTGATTTAATGACAAACATCACATACGCCTGTGACTCCACCCCGCCGTGGTCAGTCTCGATCCCCGCGGCGCTGCAGCAACTCAGCGTAGTCACCCCGACGCTCGTCTTTCCCTTGCTGGTGGCGGACGCCGCCGGGCTGGATGCCGGCGCGACCGTGACCCTGCTGGACCTGACGATGATCGCCTTTGGCCTTGGCTGCCTGCTGCAGCCCTGGCAACGCTTTGGCATCGGGTGCGGCTACCTTTTGCCGGCCTGCTGCACGGGGGCCTATATCGTTCCGGTCCTGCACGCCGCCCGCACCGGCGGTATGGGCGCGGTGGCCGGGATGACCATCGTGGCCGGCCTCACCACGATCGTGCTGTCGCGCTTCGTCCGCAGGCTCCGCCCCTTCCTGCCAACCGAGATCATGGGCCTGGTGGTTCTGCTGCTCGGCCTGATGATCGGTCTCCTCGGCTTTCGGGAAATGGGTGGCACGCGCGCGCAGGGTGCCATGCAATCGGTCGACATCGCATCGGCGTTCACCGCGCTGGCCTGTATTGTCGTCATATCGGTCTGGGGCGCGCCCCGGCTGCGCTCCGCTGCTGTCATTATGTCCGTGGTCATCGGGACGGTGATGGACTTTGGCTTGCGGCTCGCGCTGGACGCGGGCTTGCCGGAGGTTCCGATCGACGGGCTCCTGCTCCATGGCTGGCCGTTCGCGATCCCCACATTCGATCTGTCGCTCGCCCCGGGATTCCTGCTGGGTGCGGTCGTGAGTCTCCTGCGCGCCACGGGCGACGTCGTGATCTGCCAGCGGGCAAATGACCCACACTGGCACCGCACCGATTACAAGAGTGTCGCGGGGGGAACGCTGGCGGATGGGCTTTCGACCCTGCTGAGCGGATTACTGGGCGGGATGCCGATCAACACGGCCTCGGCCGGGGCCGGTCTGGCGGCGACGACGGGGGTATTGTCACGTAAGGTCTGCCAATTGACGGGCGTGCTCTGGCTCGCGCTGGGGGTCGTCCCCGGCGGCGCGGGCCTGATTCTGGCCGTGCCCCGGGCGGTCTTCGGTGCGTCTTTGCTGTATTCAGGGGCGTTTCTGGTGGTGTCGGGCATGGCGATCATCACCGCCCGGCTGCTGGATGCGCGACGGGCCTTCACCATCGGTGCGGCGTTCATCGGTGGCCTGTCGTTCGACCTCGCCCCCTCCACCTTTGCCCATCTGCCGACCATGGCGCAGTTCCTGGTGCCTTCGTCGCTGCTGCTCGCTTTGATCGTGGCCTTGCTCCTCAATGCCGTGTTCCGAATCGGGTCGACCCGCACGACCGTCCTGTCCTGGCATCCTGGTGATGGCACGGAGGCGATCAGCCAGTTCGTCACCGAATCCGGGGGACGCTGGGGGGCGCGGGTCGAGCCGATTCTGGCCGCTGAACGGGCTCTGAACGAATTCGCGGAGGCCGCCTCGGTCCTTGTCGAGCCCGCCGCATCGGTCGACATCGCCGCCAGCTTTGACGAATTCTCATTGGATTTCCGCCTCCGATGGCCAGGCCATGCGCTGCCGGCCGCACGCCCGCTGCGATTTGAAGACGCCGACGACACGTTATTCGTCGCCCAGATCGCCGCCGGTCTGATGCAACACCGCTGCGACCGTATGACACGGGGTGTCGCACGGGACGGCCGCCAGGAGCTATCCTTGCATTTCGATCATTAGACCTGGGTCAGGCCGGAATCCCAAGCAACCGCGCCGCCGTGCCGCCGAGGATCGCGATCCGTTCGTCGTCCGTCAGGCCCGGCGTGTTCAACACCAGGTCCACCTCGGTGCTGGTCCAGGGGAAGGGGTAATCGGTGCCGATCATGATCTGGTTGACGTTGGTTTCGGCGATCAGGTGGCGCAGCGCCTCGGGCGTAAACACGATAGTATCGAAGAACAATTGTCCGTCCCGCAGATAGGCGGTCGGTGCCTTTTTCGGCAGCGGCCCAACCCGATTGGGGAATGTGCGCGTCACCGCATCCGAGCGGTTCGCATAGGACGGCAGGAAGCCACCGCCATGGGCCGCGCAGATCTTCAGGCCCGGAAAGCGATCCAGCGTGCCCTCGAAAATCAGATGCGACAGCGCGATGGTGGTTTCGAGCGGATTGCCAATGGTGTTGGTCAACAGGCCGCTGCCGTTCAGCCGGCCACTCGGCTCCAGTTCGCGCACGCCGAGCGGGTGCAGGAAAACCAGCACCCCGAGTTCTTCGCACTTGGCCCAGAAAGGGTGGAACCGGGGATTGGCCAGTTCCTCCCCCGCGACACTGCCACCGACACTGACGCCACGGAACCCGAGGGTCTTGACCGCGTGCTCCACCTGCTCCGCCGCGAGGTCGGGATGTTGGAGCGCCGCGGTCGCATAAGCGACGAAGCGGTCCGGGTTGGCGGCGCAGAATTCGACCAGCGTTTCATTCTGGATTTTGATCAGTTCCGCAGCCTCATCGCGGGACGCGCGATACCAGAAAGGATTGATACTGAGGGCCTCCACATCGATCCCTTGCGCGTCCATGGCCGCGATCCGGGTGCTGGTATCGTCCATCATCAGGCCCGGCGCTTCCAGCGGATGCCCAATCACGGCGGAGGCTTTGGGGACGATGCAATGGGCATGCACATCGATGGTCTTGATGCGTTTGCCGTTGACCACGACTTCCCGCCGGCGGGGGGCGGGTTGCTGGCCAGGGGGCGGTGCTGCGCTGGTCATGCCGCATCCCACGAATGCGATGCTCGCCATCGCGCTGGCCAGCAGTTGCCCGGTCACCGACATCGTCGTCCCCCTATGCCTTGTTCACAGCCCTCCGCCTCGCGCGGCGCCCTTGCCCGGCCGCGAGCAGGGCCGCGGTGCCAAGAACCAGCGAAGCATAGCCCCCGGGTTCCGGAACCGTAAAGGCATCAGCGAAGACCATGGCCCCGACCTGGTCGCCCATGGTCAGGGCGGCGGTGTTGTCGAAGCTGAAATGCACACCGCCATAAATCCGGCTGAGGCCGCTTTCGTCCGCGGCGGCGGAGAAGCTGGTGAAGGTCCGCGTTTCCGTGGTCGAATCCGAAGCCACCGTGAACGTGAAATGATCCGTCCCGAAGAAATCGGCCAGCACCGTGGCCACGGCCGCGCCAAACGTGCTGTGCCCCGATGCGTAGGACGGAAAGGCGGGAGTCACATGCAGATCGGGCAGCAATTGATCGCTCGTTGCCGTATTGAGCGCGGGATACCACATCGTGACCGGGTCATCGTTCGGATTGGTCGGATCGTTCACCGCGCTCACCGGGCGCCAGACATTATAGAAATATTTTGTATCCCACTGCGCGACGGCAGAATCCCCCATGGCGGTGGCGACCAGCGCGAACAGCCTGGCGTCCTCCAGCAGGCTGAGCGGGGTCGCGAGGGTGGTGGCAATGCCAAGGGTCGCCTGAATCCACTGACCCGGCGGCTTGTAGGTGCCGTTGGCGTCGTTGGACCAGAATAACGCAGTATCGGTGTTCGCGGCCTGCTGCGCGGGGGTGACCGCATAAGCGCCGCATGTCGCCGTGTCGGGCGCCGTCGTGCCGCCCATGCACTGCACTTGCAGCAGCGCATCGTTATAGGCGGCGGACCCAATGGCTGGCGGCGGGGGCGCCCGAAACTCACTGCCCGACGACAGGACGAAGGGGGTCACCGCCCCCCAATCGGGTGTCACCCCCGGCGCATGATCGGGCGGGGTCGGCCGCCACAAGCCGGGAGTCAGGCTGCCGGTATCGACCGCCATGACGGACTGGGAGCCGTCCGTGGCGGCACGGGCCAGCAAGGCCACGGCGGTGGCGTTGCCCACCGCCTCCCCCACCGCGATGGCCGAACCGGGTGCTGGGCTATTATAGCCGAACATGGCGCCATAAGCGGCCGCATCGGCCCCGAGCGTGGTCTGACTGGCGACACTCGTGAACAGTGACAGCGCGGTCTGACGCCCCGCCTGGAAGGCAGCCGCCGCCGCGTCAGCCCCCATCACGGCCGGGCCCGCATAGCCGAGCGTCGTCAGCGGCAGGCCGGACGCCACATCGACCGCATTGAACATCGCATTGTCGATGATCGCGATATCATAGGCGGACTGCGTGGGGGACATCAGATCATTGCGAATGCCCTGCAGGAGTTCCTGATTCCAAAATTCGATCGGATTCAGCGCTCCGGCACACACCGGCCGGCAAAGGCCTGCCAGGAGCAGGCCCAAAATGCATATCTGACGGCTGCGCATGCCCCGGGCCCGTATCTGAGTATTGGGCCGCGTTATTATGCCTGCGCGATGAAACTACAACCCACACACGAAAAATTCATCTTATGGTTGCAGTCGGCGCGGGGTCGCCAGACCGATACCCAAAGACGTGTACACAGTACCGGAAACGGATTATCGAGGGGATTGGCTGGGGGACCTGGATTCGAACCAAGGATGCCCGGGTCAGAGCCGGGAGTTTTACCGCTAAACTATCCCCCATCGCCTGCCAATTTCGGCGCGGGCGGGCGCAATAGCACGGCCCCTCTGACCCCGCAACACAGGATCTGCCGCCAGCCCGCTATTTCAGCAAAAACCAAATCCGAAACAGCAGCGTCTCCGGCCAGGTCTGCCGCCGGAACCCCGGCAGGCGCAGCACCCACAGGCGACGGGTCCAGCCGCCGGCCAACCCCCAGGCGATATGATCCAACTGCGCACGCGCAGGCTCATTGACCAAATCCGGGCGCGCCATCAGCGTGCCCACGAATCCGCGTAACAGCCGCATATAAGGGGCCGGCCCACGCCGCAGCGCCGCGATCGCCCGGCGCACCAGCCCATTCGGCGCCCCCACCGCATTGGTCGCATGCTGGCGATACAGCACCGTCGGCTCATTGTCCGCCAACACCGCGCCCCCCCCGGGCAGCGACGATAATATAGCTCCACCAATCATGCAGACTGCCAGGTGGCGGGACGCTGCCGGCGACCAGGCCCATCGCCACCCGGTTCATCATCACCGTACAGCCCGTCGCGAGGTTCTGAGTCAGGCACGCCGGGAACCCCGGCGGTCGGCGGACCCGGAAGGACAAGGCGATCCGCCGCAATCCGGCGTCGACCAGCACCTGACGCGCAAAATACAGCGCCGGCGCCGAACCGCTCGCGCCACGCAAAGCCTCAACGCCACGCGTCAGCTTCTCCGGCAGCCAGACATCGTCCTGATCCGCGAAGGCCGCCACCGCGTTACCATCCGCATACGCGCGGCGCAGCAGGCGCATGAAGCTTTCTGTGGTCCCGAATCGGCCGGGTTCGTCGAGTTCAACCGCCTGGCCCGCGTCCAACTGCGCCATGAAGGCCCGCATCAGGTCGCATGTGCCATCCCGGGACCCGTCATCCCGCCAATACAGAACCCAGTCGCGATGGGTCTGCCCCAACAGGCTGTGCAACTGCGGCGTCAGGTAGCGCGCGCCCTCATAGGTGGACAGGAGGATGGCGACGCGCGGCAAGCGGCTTCAGGCCTCCACCTGGCGTGACAGCGTCGCGACGGTACGCGCGACG
>CAIXEA010000057.1 GCA_903918315.1 uncultured Acetobacteraceae bacterium
ATCGGCGAGGCGCGCGGTGTATTATTTCGGTATGACACCATATGACCCGGGCGGGCGCTTGGGCTGGGCCAGGATGAATAAGATGGGATAGCGGCTTGTCACAAGTCCGGCCATGACGGCGGCCGCGCTGTTGTGTCACCTTGCGATCCGCAGCCGCTTGCCAGTGAGCGGTGCTGTCGCGGTGGACCTTATGGCCAAAATCATTCCCGTCCCGCTTTTCGATTGCGTTGTCTTCGGCGCCACGGGCGATCTGACCCTGCGCAAACTTCTGCCGGCGCTCTATTATCGTTTCCGCGATGGCCAGATGCCGTCCGGGGCGCGGATCATCGGTGCGGCCCGCACGGCCTTGTCGTCGGAGGACTATCGTGTCCGTGCCGGCCAGGCGCTGGAAGAGCATGTGGCGCCGGGTGATCTTGATCCGGACGTGGTCAGCCGGTTTGTCGCCACCGTGCACTACGCGGCCATCGACGCGGCGCATCCGGGCGCGGACTGGGCGGCCTTGGCCGCGCTGCTCGATCCCGCGCGGGTGCGGGTCTTCTACCTCGCAACGTCGCCATCCTTGTACGGCTCGATCTGCCGCGCGCTGGCTGCCGCCGGGCTGGTGACGGCGCAGTCTCGGGTGGTGCTGGAAAAACCAATTGGCAAAGACCTTGCTTCGGCACGGGAGATCAATGATCGCGTGGGGGACGTGTTCACGGAGGCGCAGACCTTCCGCATCGACCATTACCTCGGCAAGGAAACCGTGCAGAACCTGCTGGCGCTCCGCTTCGCCAACACGATCTTTGAGCGGATCTGGTCGTCCGATGTCATTGACCATGTGCAGATCACGGTGGCTGAGACAGTGGGGGTCGAAGGGCGGGGCGGTTATTACGACACCTCCGGCGCCTTGCGCGACATGGTGCAGAACCACCTGGTGCAGCTCCTGTGCCTGATTGCGATGGAACCGCCGGTGTCGCTGCATCCCGACCGGGTCAGGGATGAGAAATTGAAGGTGCTGCGCGCGCTGAAGCCGATTCAGCCGCATGAGGTCGGGACGGTGACGGTTCGCGGGCAATATGGCGCGGGGGCGGTGAACGGGCATCCGGTGGGTTCGTACCAAGCCGATCTCGGGACCGGGGAATCCAGCAGCACGGAAACCTTCGTCGCCTTGAAGGTGGAGGTGCGCGGTTGGCGCTGGGCCAAGGTGCCGTTCTATTTACGCACCGGCAAGCGCCTGCCGCGCAAAGTGTCGGAAATCGTGGTGCAGTTCCGCGACCAGCCGTTTTCGCTGTTCCCACCGGAAGCCGGGGAAAAACGGCCGAACCGGCTGGTGATCAGACTGCAACCCGAGGAAGGTATCCGGCTTGAGGTCATGACCAAGGATCCCGGCCCAGGCGGCTTGCGCCTGTCCCCGACGGGTCTGGATATTCGCTTCGACACCGCCTTCGGCATGCGCTTCCCGGATGCCTATGAGCGGCTCCTGATGGATACCGTGCGCGGCGATGCGACATTGTTCATGCGCCGTGATGAGGTGGAGGCCGCCTGGACCTGGGTTACACCCATCCTGGAGGCCTGGGGCAACACCGTTGAGGTGCCCCGGCCCTATGCGGCCGGTAGCTGGGGACCCACCGCGGCGATCGCGCTGATCGAGCGGGATGGGCGGACCTGGAATGAGGATGTCGGATGACGCGTACCGGTGACAAAAGACGGCCCAGCCATGGGTGTGACTGGGCCGCACGTGTTGGTCCGGGTTGACCCGGGTCTATTCGACCCGCCAGAAGATGTGTCTGTTGGGGCACCACCGACTGGATGCCTGACGGTAAGGCTTGCGGTCCGGCAAAACTGTGAACCAGCTCACAGCCTGTGTCGTTATTTGGGCCGTATGTCGTTTTTTCGGGCACGATTTGCCAGAAAGCGTGGCGGCGGCGATGATTGGGCATTAAAGTGGGATGATCGCTGACAGGCGCGGCCATCCCTCTTTAAACACTAAGCTGATCGCGGGATTCAGACCTTCGGTGATTCCACCTACGGTCATCCCGCTCTACCCTGATCGCGGGATTCAGACCTTCGGTGATTCCACCGATGGTCATCCCGCTCTATGCGCCAACCGGAGAAACCGATGTCGACCACGCTTCCCCTTGCTTCCGAAACCGCGACCGCGCTTTTGCGCCAGCGTAACCGCGATGACGCGCTCGGCGCGCCGGCGCAGTGGAACGAGACTCTCGCTACCATTCTGAACCACCGCTCGGTGCGTGGCTTCCTCCCGGCGGACCTGCCCGCGGGCACGCTGGAACTGCTGGTGGCCGCGGCGCAATCGGCCTCGACCTCATCGAACCTGCAGGTCTGGAGCGTGGTGGCGGTGCGGGACACCGACCGGAAGTCCCGGATCGCCGAATTCGCGGGCAAGCAGCAGTTCATCCGCGATGCGCCGCTGATGCTGATGTGGCTGGCCGATCTGAACCGCATCGAGCAGATCGCGGCTGACAGGCAGACGACGGCGGACGCGACGAAGTATACCGAGGCGTTCATTCTGGGCGTGGTCGATGCGGCCCTGGCGGCG
Source organism: uncultured Acetobacteraceae bacterium (assembly GCA_903918315.1). Taxonomy (GTDB): domain Bacteria; phylum Pseudomonadota; class Alphaproteobacteria; order Acetobacterales; family Acetobacteraceae; genus Rhodopila. The sequence goes on from CAIXEA010000057.1 coordinate 2,540, forward strand.
CAGACCGCGATGATCGCCGCGGAGTCGATCGGGCTGGGCGCGGTCTATGTCGGCGCGGTGCGCAACCATCCGGAAGAGATCGCGGCAGAACTGAACCTGCCGTCGAACGTGTTCGCGGTGTTCGGCATGGCCATCGGCGTGCCCGATCCGGCCAAGGAAACCGGCATCAAGCCGCGTTTACCGCAGGAGATCGTGCTGCATCATGAGCAATACGACGCCGGCCTGAAGCGCGACGCGATTGAGCGCTATAACGGCGTGGCGCGGGACTTCATGCGCGAGCAGGGCATGAAGGAACAGGATTGGACGGCGCAAGCGACCGCGCGCCTGAAGGACGTGCCGGCGATGCATGGCCGCGACCGGATGCGCGCGGCCCTGCTGAATCTTGGGTTTGAGTTGAAGTAAGACCCGCTACACGTCGTCGGGGCTGATCGCCATGATCAGCTCCGCCGCCTGGCGATGCACCTCGGCCTCACGTTCCAGGGTCTTGGGGAAGCGGGAACGCCGGGCCAGAACCAGCGCCCGCCTGGCCTGGGATTCGTGCCAGTCGCGAACCGCGATGAGGGCGGCATGCCAGCCGTTTTCGAAGTCGGTGGTGATGAGGCTGTTCCTTAACCCTGTTGCAGGGCGGCTGGAGCGGGTGAAGGGAATCGAACCCTCGTGTGCAGCTTGGGAAGCTGCCGTTCTACCATTGAACTACACCCGCGTTCCCGCGTCGGTGTGTCGATATAAGCAAGCGCGCGCCATCGCGCAATCGGTCAACTGTGTGACACTGGCCGTTGACGGGGCTTTCCGCTTCCCTTAGTGACCACCGTATCGGGTTCGCCCGGTCCTCGTGATTTGTCCGGCCGGATTGCGGCGAGGTGAAACAAGCGCGCTAAAGAGGCCAGTCTCATGCCCTGAATCCGGGGCCGGAGACTGCTCAACGGTCGGTCCATCGCAAGAAGGACCCGCTTCATGACCAAAGACCCCCGTTCCTACCGTCCGGCTACCCGCCTCGTCCAAGGCGGCGTGCAGCGCAGCCAGCATGGCGAAACCGCCGAGGCGCTGTATCTGACCTCCGGCTATGTCTATGACAGCGCCGAACAGGCGGAAGCCACATTCGCCGGCACCGTCGAACATTACCAATACTCCCGCTTCGCCAATCCGACACTCACCATGCTCGAACAGCGCCTGTGCCTGATCGAGGGGGCGGAGGAATGCCGCACCACCGCGACCGGCATGGCGGCGGTGAACGCGGCGCTGTTGTCGCATCTGAAAGCCGGCGACCGCGTCGTCGCATCGCGCGCGCTGTTCGGTTCGTGCCACTGGATCGTGTCGACGTTGCTGCCGAAATTTGGGATCGAGTCGGTGTTCGTCGACGGCTGCGACCTGGATCAATGGCGGGAGGCGTTGTCCCGGCCCACCAATCTGGTGCTGCTCGAAACCCCGTCCAATCCGATGCTGGATATCGTCGATCTGCCGGCAGTGGCGGAACTCGCGCATGCCGCCGGTGCCATCGTGGTGGTGGACAATGTCTTCGCCACGCCGCTGTTGCAGCAGCCGCTGACCATGGGCGCGGATGTGGTGGTTTATTCCTGTACCAAGCACATCGATGGTCAGGGCCGCGTTCTCGGCGGGGCGATCCTGTCCAACCGCAAATGGGTCAACGATGTGTTGCAGCCCTTCATCCGCAACACCGGCCCGGCGATGTCGGCGTTCAACGCCTGGATCCTGCTGAAGGGCATCGAGACGCTGGCGCTGCGCGTCGATGCCGGCTGCCGGGCCGCGGCATCCATCGCTGATTTCCTGGCTGGGCAGCCTGGCGTGACCCGGGTCTGGTACCCGACGCGGGCGGATCACCCGCAGGTGGAGCTGGCGCGCAAGCAGATGACCGCGGGCGGCACGGTGGTCACGTTTGAAGTCGCCGGCGGCAAGGATGCGGCGTTCAAGGTGATGAACGGGTTCGGGTTGATCGCGATCTCCAACAACCTGGGGGATTCGAAATCGCTGGCGACCCACCCCGCCACGACCACGCATATGCGTATTGGCGTGGATGAGCGGGCGCGGCTTGGCATCACCGATGGGGTGATCCGGGTCTCCATCGGTCTGGAAGATCCCGAGGATCTCAAGGATGATCTGCGCCACGCGCTGGCGGCCATCGCCTGAGCGGGCGTTTTCTCCACGCTGGACAATGCGCTGGTATTGCCTGATAGAATCGAAGGCCTGGGCGGAATGGTCCGCCCGGGCGAAACCGCAGGCTGGGCGTGTTATGGCCGTTGACCATCCCGACACCAATCAGGACGGCTACGTGTGCGTCACGCGGGGTGTGCGTGTGACCGTGCGATCGTTCTATCTGGACGACCAATCGCAGCCCGAGGACAGCCGCTTCGTCTGGGCTTACCGGGTACGGATCGAAAACCAGGGTGCCGAACCGGTGCAGCTGCTTCGCCGTACATGGGAAATCACCGACGCCCGCGGCCGCACCCAGCACGTGAATGGCCCTGGGGTGATCGGTGAGCAGCCCTTGCTGGGACCTGGTGAGCATTTCGAATACACCTCAGGCACGCCGCTCCAAACCCCCTCCGGTTTCATGGTCGGCACCTATCACATGGTCGTGGCCGAGTCTGGGGAGGCGTTCGATGTCGCCATTCCCGCCTTCAGTCTGGACAGCCCGCATCAAGGCGGTAGGATGCACTGATCCGGTCGTGCACACCGGCTTGTGGGGCGAACAAAGCGCACCATATCCGAACGGTGCCACCCGTCTGATTGGCACCCCATGAACCGTCGCACCGACGAACCGGAGGAGCCAACGCGGTGAACATCGTCACGCCCAACCATCCCCAGGCCACACCCGCCGCGTCCGAACCGCGACCGAGCCGCACAGAGGCCGAGGCGGCCATCCGCACCTTGTTGCGCTGGGCCGGCGATGATCCCAATCGCGAAGGGCTGGTCGACACACCCGCCCGCGTAGCCCGCGCCTATGAAGAATTCTTCGAGGGATACACGGTCGACCCCGTCAATCTCCTGGAGCGCACGTTTGAGGAAACCGACGGCTACGATGAGATCGTGCTGCTGCGCGACATTCGGCTGGAGAGCCATTGTGAGCACCACATGGTGCCCATCATCGGCCGCGCCCATGTCGCCTATCTGCCGCATCGGCGGGTCGTGGGGATCAGCAAGCTCGCCCGCGTCGTGGAGGCCTATGCCAAGCGACTGCAAATCCAGGAGAAACTGACGGCTCAGATCGCCAACACGATCCAGGATGTTTTGCAGCCCAAGGGCGTAGCGGTTGTCATCGAGGCCGCCCATCAATGCATGACCACGCGCGGCGTCCACAAGCCAGGGGTGACCATGGTGACCAGCCGTATGCTCGGCGCCTTCCGCGACGATGCGACCACGCGACGCGAGTTGCTGGCGATGATTGGCAGCCGAGGCACCGCCGTGACCGGGGATTGAGGGACGCCGGTTTGTGACATGCGTCCCAAAGGCCGCTTTATCCGCGGATGATTCAGCGGATAACCAGCGCGGCCAGACGGCCAGGCCATGACGATCGCCGAAATACTGCATCGGGCGGCCGGCAGATTGCAGGCCGCTGGTATCGAGAACGCGCGTTTCGAGGCGCGGCTGTTGCTCGCGCATGTGCTGGGCTGCACGCCCTCGGATCTGCTGCGCGATGGCGCCAAGGCGATGGACCCCACAGCCCTCGAGCCGCTCCTCCAGCGACGGGCCGCCCGTGAGCCGCTGGCTTATATTGTCGGATATCAGCCGTTCTGGAGTCTGGATTTCCTCGTCTCACCGGCGACACTGATCCCGCGTGCGGACTCTGAAACCCTGATCGAGGCCGCGCTGGCGCTCCCACCGCCCGCCCGGGTCCTGGACCTCGGGACGGGCACCGGGTGTCTGCTGCTGTCGATCCTCCATGAGCGTCCGGGCGGGTTCGGCATCGGAATCGACCTCAATCCGGACGCAGCCGCCCTCGCGCGCCAGAATGCGCGGGCGCTCGGCCTGGCGGATCGTGCCGCCTTCCTGTGCGGTCACTGGGCGGCGGCACTGACCGGGCGGTTCGATCTGGTGCTCAGCAATCCACCGTATATCGAGACGGGCGTCATCGCGGGCTTGATGCCGGAGGTCGGAGGATACGAGCCCCCTATGGCTTTGGACGGCGGCCCGGATGGGTTGGATGCCTATCGCGCTATCCTGCGCGCGCTTCCGGCACTCCTGACCCCCGCTGGGGCGGCCGTGTTGGAGCTCGGCGCCGGGCAGGTTGAATCGGTCCGAATGCTGGGATTTGCCGCGGGATTCGTGGCGACTGTCCGTAATGACCTGAACGGGATCGGGCGGGCCATCACCCTGCGCATGGCTTAGGCGCGAAAAAATTGTTTGGCTTTAACGGGGTAGGAAGCTACCTTGGCGCGATGGCTGGAATCGTCGCGTAGCGGTGGGTTCCAGGTGTGGCCAATTCCGGGTGCGCAGCCCCTATTTGATGGGCCGCATACGAGCCAGCACCAACGCCGGTGGATATCGTGGCCAGCTTGGGGATCGGGCCCCGGGGCAATCCTTTGATTGTCACCCAACCGTACCCTGACTCGCCCGCAACGGGAAAGCACGACGGCAGAAACATGAACATGAAACGCATGCGTGGCCGCAACCACCGCTCAGGTGGCGGCGGCGGTGGGGGAGGCGGTGGCGGCGGCAATATCCGCCATAATGCCGGTGGCGGAATTCCGCTGAATCGCAATCATGTGTTCGACAGCAATGGTCCGGACATCCGGTTGCGCGGCACATCGCAGCAGCTGTTCGAAAAATATCTACAGCTCGGACGCGACGCGACCAGCAGTGGCGACCGGGTGCAGGCAGAAGGCTATTTTCAGCATGCGGAACATTATTTCCGTATCCTGAATGCCATGAACCAGGCCGCGCAGCAAAGCCAACCGCAAGGTCAGCAGCAGCCGGATGGCCGCGGTCCACAGCATGGTGGCGGGCACCGCCAGCGCTACCAGAACGAAGAGACCCAGCAACCCAGCACGCCCGAGGCCGCGCCCGAAGAAGCGGAAATCCGCTCGACCATCGTGGGCGAACAGCCGGAACCGCGTGAAATCCTGATCGCCGCGGCACCGCCGGAGGCGTGATCATGGGGGCGAGCACCGAAATCGCCCCATGAGCGACGATCGCGCGATCTCCCCCGATCGGCGGGAGGAGGACGGGGCGGAAGCCTCCCTCCGGCCGCGTACACTCGCCGAATTCACGGGGCAAAAAGCATCGCGGGAAAACCTCGCGGTGTTTATCCAGGCCGCGCGGGGCCGGAAAGAAGCCCTCGACCATGTGCTGCTGCACGGCCCGCCAGGCCTGGGCAAAACCACATTGGCACAGATCGTGGCCGGTGAGCTCGGCGTCGGGTTCCGGGCGACCTCCGGGCCGGTGATCCAGCGAGCCGGGGATCTGGCCGCCATACTGACCAATCTGCAACCGCGCGATGTGCTGTTCATCGATGAAATCCATCGACTGCAACCCGCCATCGAGGAAGTGCTCTATCCCGCGATGGAGGATTTCCAGCTCGATCTGATCATCGGGGAGGGGCCAGCAGCCCGGTCGGTGCGGATCGATCTGCCGCCGTTTACCCTCGTCGGTGCGACCACGCGGGCGGGGTTGCTGGCCACCCCATTGCGCGACCGCTTCGGCATCCCGCTGCGGCTGGTGTTCTACACCCCCGAAGAGCTGCGCCTGATCGTCACGCGCGGGGCCCGGCTGTTGAATTTCGCCCTGACCGAAGACGGTGCCACGGAAATCGCCCGCAGATCACGCGGTACCCCCCGTATCGCCGGCCGGTTGCTGCGCCGGGTCCGGGATTTCGCCGCCGTGGCCGAGTCAGGCCCCGTTGACCGCAAGCTGGCGGATGCCGCTTTGACCCGATTGGAAGTCGATCGTCTGGGGCTGGACGCGATGGATCGCCGCTATTTGCGCCGGATCGCCGAACATCATGCCGGCGGCCCGGTTGGGGTCGAAACCCTGGCCGCCGCGCTGGCCGAAGCGCGCGACACGCTGGAAGATGTCATCGAGCCCTTCCTCATCCAGGAAGGCTTGATCCTGCGCACCAGCCGCGGCCGCATGCTGGGTGAGCCGGGTTGGCGTCATCTGGATCTCAAGCCCCCCAAAGGGGCGGTCGCTCAGCTCGATCTCCTGCGCGACCAACTGGAGTCCAGTGAGACGTAGGGTCTGTTAAATGATTGCTCATGTACCCTCCATCCCGCCGGATGGCCGCCATCTTTATCCTCTGCGTATCTACTATGAGGACACCGATGCCGGCGGGATCGTCTACCACGCGAATTATTTGCGCTTCGCCGAACGAGCCCGAACGGAAGCCCTGCGCGCGATGGGAATCCCGCATGCGGAGATGGTCGGTGAATTTGGCCGGATGTTCGTGGTGCGCCGCATCGAAGTCGATTATCAGCGTCCGGCGCGGCTGGACGATTCGCTGACCGTCGTCACCGAATCGGTGGAAGTTGGCGGCGCGTCAGTGGTACTCCGCCAGGAGGTTCGCGGTGATACGGGTGCTTGTGCCGTGCTGATCGTGGGGCTCGCCTGCGTCGCACCCGGGGGAAATAAGCCAGGACGGATACCGCTCCGTTGGCGCGCGGCGTTGACGGCCATGCGCGATGCCAGGCCAACAGGGATATAGAGAATACACGCGCCGCCTCGCAAAGCGGCCTGTAGGGGGTAGCAGTGGATCGGGCAGTGGATGCGGTTAACCTGGCTTCAGCGGGCGGCGAGATTTCGCTCGTGGGCCTGTTTTTACAAGCCGATATCGTTGTGAAAGTCGTGATGCTTGGCCTGATCGGGGCCAGCATCTGGGTCTGGGCCGTGGTGTTCGAAAAATGGACCGGCCTGCGAAAAGTCAACGGGGCGGCCGATGGGTTTGAAGACCGGTTCTGGTCCGGCGGCAGTCTGGATGAACTCTACGACGACGAAGGCACGCAACCCAGCCATCCCATGGCCGCCGTGTTCGGCGCCGCGATGAACGAATGGCGCCGCTCGCTGCGCGTCGCGGGGGCGGCGATCTCCCACACCAATGTGCGCGACCGGATCGACCGCGCGATCACCGTCAGCATTCAGCGGGAGATGGATCGGCTGGAGCGGTGGATGGTCTTTCTGGCGTCCGTCGGCGCGACCGCCCCCTTCGTCGGTCTGTTCGGCACGGTCTGGGGCATCATGCGCAGCTTCTCGGCCATCGCGGCGATGCACAATACGAACCTGGCCGTTGTCGCCCCCGGCATCGCGGAGGCGTTGTTCGCCACCGCGATCGGTCTTGTCGCCGCCATCCCGGCGGTGCTCGCCTATAATAAGATCAGTACCGACCTGACCCGCTTCGCCACCCGGCTGGAAGCCTTTGGCAGTGAGTTCAGCGCGATCCTGTCGCGCCAGAGCGAAGAGCGGGCCTGATCCATGGCAGGTCCTCTCCTGGGTGGCCGGGGCGGCAAGCGGGCACGGTATCGGCCGCTGGCCGAGATCAACGTCACGCCGCTGGTCGATGTCATGCTGGTGCTGCTGATCATCTTCATGGTCACCGCGCCGCTGATGACGTCGGGCGTGCCGGTCGATCTGCCGAAGGCGAATGCGCAGCCGATCAACAATGACAGTGAGCCGCTGACGGTGTCGCTGAACGCGGAGGGTAAGATTTTTCTCCAGGATCAGGAGGTTTCCTCTGACGATCTGGTGACGAAACTGCGCGCGATTGCCCAGAACAAGCCCGATCGGCGGATTTTCGTCCGAGGCGATAAAGACCTCGCCTACGGCAAGATCATGCAGGTCATGGGCACGATTACGCAGGGCGGTTTCACCAAAGTGGCGCTTTTGGCTGAACAGACGGGTGGAACACCCGCCGTGGCGCCAGCGTCCGGGAAGGGTACGCCATCGCCTTCTGGCCGGCCGAAGGCCGGCTGAGAACGGTCATGCTGCAAAAGGTGCTGCGCGGCGTAACCGGGCGCGGCTTTTCTCGTGAGCCGATGAATCCGGCGCTGCGGCGTGGCGGGCTCTTCTCCCTTGCGCTGCACGCAGCCGTTATCATCCTGATGCTGCTGCGCCTCGAGCTGTCGCGCAAACCCGATAAAGAACCGGAAGAACAGGCCGTGGCGGTGGTGTTCGAAGGAACCGCGCCATCGTCGATGAAGGCACCCACGACGGCCGCGGTGCCGGCGCCATCGCACGAAACCGCGCCGCCCGCCCCGCCGGTCACGACCCCACCCAAGCCACAGCCGACGGAGGCACCGCCGCCCCCGCCGCCCCCACCCCCGCCACCCCCGACTTCGGCGCCCCCGACGCCACCCTCGGTTACGCCGCCGACGCAGACCCCGCCGCCGACGCCGGAGCCGGATCCCTTGCCGGTTCCACCCCCGCCGCCGGCCCCCCCGACACCACCGCAGCCGGCGCCGCCCAAGGCGGAACCGCCGCTACCGGTGCCGCCGCCGCCGGTGCCCCCGCCGCCCAGTCCGCCGAGCACCACGTCGCAGCCGAACATCACGAAGAACCCGGCACCGAACAGTGAGGCGTTGGAGAACACGCTGGAGAAGCTGCGTCAGCAGTCTCGCCAGACCCAACCGCCCAAGGCCCGCCCCAATCCGGCGGCCGGCGGGCAGCCGAATAGCGGCGGCAATCCGCTCGGCAATGATACCGCCGCCCTCTCGGCGGCGCAGCGCGGGGCAATCGGCGAACATGTGCGCGAATGCTGGACCAAGGATGCCGGTGCGTTGGATGGCGACAAGCAGCGTGTGCTGCTGACCGTCACCACCGATGGCACCGGCGTCGCCCGCAAGGTTGAGGTCGCGGGCGACGATTTGGCGAGGATGAGCGATCCGCGGTTTCGCGCCTTCGCTGAGCGTGCGATACGCGCGGTGATGGATGTGCGCTGTGCGAACCTGCCATTGCCGGGTGACATGCTAGGTAAAACCAACGTGCTGACTTTCCGGTTTAGCCCGTGATAGCTAAGCGCCCGCGCCCGTTCCGCAGCGACCATGTTATATGGAAGACAGAGGCATGATTTACCTCCCGAGCCCCAGCGTCCGCCGCCGTGACCTGATGGTTGCCGCGGCCAGTTCTCTTGTCCTGGCCGCGACACCGCAAGCCGTCCGTGCTCAGGCCCTTCCGGCCCCGGGCGGTGGGGGTGGCCAAAGCGCGGTGATCGACGTCTCCCGCGCGCGGGTCGAGCCCATACCGATCGCGATACCGGACCTGACCGGTGGCGACGGGCCGTCCGGGCAACTGGGGCGTGACATCGCGGGTGTGATTGCAGCCGACCTGGCGCGGTCGGGCCTGTTCAGGACCATTGACCCCGCGGCGTTCATCCAGTCCGGCCCGACCCGCGGGGGTGTGCCGAATTTCCAGAACTGGCGCCCGACCGGCGCGCAGGCCCTGGTGACCGGCAAGGCGGAGGTCCTGGGCGGCGGCAATATCCGCATTGAATTCCGCCTGTGGGACATCCTGCCCGGCGCGCAGATTCAGGGGACCGCCTACACCACGACGCAGAGCAACTGGCGCCGCATCGCGCATATCATGGCGGATGTGATCTATGAGCGTCTGCTGGGCGAAAAGGGCTATTTCGACACCCGCGTCGTTTATATCGGTGCCACCGGGCCGCGCGACCGCCGCACCAAGCGGCTGGCGATCATGGATCAGGACAGCGAGAACAACCGCTTTCTGACCGACGGGTCCTGGCTGGTGCTGACGCCGCGGTTCCATCCGACGCGCGACCAGATCGCGTTCATGAGCTATGCCAATAACCGGCCTCGGGTCTATCTGTTCGACCTGACCAGCGGGCGCCAAACCGTGCTCGGGGATTTCAACGGTATGACGTTCGCACCACGGTTTGCCCCCGATGGCGGCACCGTGGTGATGGCGGTGGCCAATGGCGGCGGGTCCGATATCGTCGCCACCGATCTGGGCGGCCATGGGGCGCGTAAGCTCACGGATTCCGGGGCCATTGACGTCAGCCCCTGCTTCAGCCCGGACGGCACACAGATCGCGTTCGCATCGGATCGGGGCGGTGACCAACAGATTTATGTCATGGGGTCCGGCGGCGGGGGCGCGAAGCGGATCAGTTTCGGGTCCGGCCGTTATGCGACGCCGGTTTGGTCTCCCCGAGGGGATTTGATCGCGTTCACCCGTTATGGTGGCGATGAAAGTGATTTCTCCATCGGTGTCATGCATCCCGATGGCTCGGGGGAGCGTATTTTGTCCTCTGGCTGGCTGGTCGAAGGGCCGACATTCGCACCCAATGGGCGGGTTCTGATGTTTTGGCGGGAGACGCGTGGACGGGATGCGCGCGGCACCGGTTTCTCGTCCCGTCTGGTTTCAGTGGACATCACCGGCTTCAATGAGCGGGTGGCGGCGACGCCGACAGATGCTTCGGATCCGGCCTGGTCGCCATTGCCGACCTGAGTCTAATGTTATTGGTACCGGGCATGGAAGCCATGTGACAAATAGAATGCCGCAAGAGCTTGACCAAAAAGGCCAAAACACGCTAAGCGCGGTTTTGGAACAAGGCAGGCCTTCGCGGCGCTGCCCCAATTCGACTACCCATTCACTGGCACCCCCATCCAGGGACGAAAAAATATGAACATCAAGATCCTCGGCGCCTTCGCCGCCGTCGCCCTGCTGGCGGCGTGCGCTGACCAGAAGTCCGACGCCGCTGGCGCCGGCACGTCGCACAGCATCGTTCCGGGCAGCCAGGAAGACCTGGTCGCCAACGTGGGCGATCGCGTTTTCTACGATTTCAACAAGTCCGCGCTGCGCGCTGACGGCAAGGCAACCCTGGACAAGCAGGCTGCCTGGCTGAAGCAGTATGCCAGCAACAACGTTCAGATCGCCGGCAACTGCGATGAACGCGGCACGACCGAGTACAACCTGGCCCTCGGCCAGCGTCGTGCGAACGCCGCCTCTTCCTACCTGAAGGCCAAGGGCGTTGCCGCGGCGCGCATGACCACCATCAGCTACGGCAAGGATCGTCCGACCGCCATGGGTTCGAACGAGCAGGCTTGGGCTCAGAACCGCAACGCGACCACCTCGGTTCGTTGATCCCACGCTCCGCTGGCGTGATGGGCAGGGCGCAGGCCTCCCGTAACGCGCCGACGGGCTGGTTTTGAGGATGCGAATGGGACCGGCGGCCTTTGGGTCGCCGGTTCTTTTTTACGTGGTTCCTTTTCGTTTGTTCTGGAGCGGCCGAATGCGGTTGTCATCAATCCCAGCCCTGTCTCTCGCGGTCACGTTGGCCCTGGCCGGCGCGATCTGGCCCGGTCCGGCCAGTGCCCAGATGGAATCGCGCGAAGGCATCGCGCTACAGAACCAAATCTATCAACTACGGCAAGAACTGATGGGATTGCGGGACCAGGTCGCGCATGGCGGGATGCCGGCGCCGCGCGGCGGTGCCGCCCCTGCCTCGCAGGCCAATGATCTGCTCGCACAGCTTCTGACGCGCGTGGATGCGCTGGAGGATCAGGTCCGCCAACTGCGGGGCCGGATCGATGAGGTGCAGTATCAAACGCAGCGCCAGACCGCTGATCTGACCAAGCGGGTCGAGGATCTGGCGTTTCAGATGACCACGCCAGGCGGCGCCCAGGCTGCGCCTGGCGTGCCGACAGCGCCCGAGGCGGTACCGCCGGCGACCCCGTTAGTCCCGCCCCCCGCCGGGCCGCGCGTGCGCACGCCGGAAATGGCGATGCAAGAAGGCAACGCGGCTTTGGCCCGCCGTGATTACTCGGCTGCCGAGCAAGCGGCGCGGGAGGTGCTCGCTGTCAAAGGCTCCCCGCGGGCTTACGACGGACAGTTTCTGCTGGCGCAGGCCCTGTTCGGGCAACGGCAATATTCCAACGCCGCGATCGCCTTCGACGATGCTTATAACCGCTCGCGGAAAGGCGCCCGGGCTCAGGACGCACTCCTTGGTCTGGCCAATTCGCTCTCGGCCATCAATGAGAAAAAGGCCGCCTGCGGTACACTCGATAAGCTCCGCGCCGACTTTCCCCAGGTGCGGCCCGATTTACGTGAGGGCATAGCGGCGGCCGCCCAACGAGCCGCCTGCCATTGATCGCGGGGCAGCGGTGCACGCGCCGCTGACCGGGACATTCGCCGGCGCGATGGCTGCGCTGGGGCCGTTCGAGGCGCGCCCCGCCCTGGCGGCCGCGGTATCGGGCGGTGCCGATAGTATGGCCTTGGCGCTGTTGGCCCGGGACTGGGTTCAGGCGCGCGACGGCTCATTGCTGGCTTTGGTGGTCGATCACGGCTTGCGCGCGGAGTCCGCGACCGAAGCCCATCTTGTGGTCAACCGCCTGTCGGCATTGGGCATCAGCGCGCGCGTGCTCCCGCTGGCCGGTTTGCGGCACGGCCCGGCGTTGGCGGCGCGGGCAAGGGCCGCCCGCTATGCCAGCCTGACGGCCGCCTGTGCGGATGCGGGCATTCTGCACCTGCTGCTGGGGCATCACGCTACGGATCAGGCGGAAACCTTGATGATCCGGGTATTGAGCGGAAGCGGCGCGCGGGGTCTGGCGGGCATGGCGGCGGTCCAGGAAACGCGCCGTTTGCGCTTGCTGCGGCCGATGCTCGGGATCGACGCGCCCAGCCTGCGCGCCTTCTTGCGGGCCGCGTCGGTGTCGTGGGTCGAGGATCCCTCAAACCGGGACACAAAGGCGCTGCGTCCACGTTTGCGCCATCAGCGGCCGTCCGATCCAGGCGGGGCATGGGCTTTGTCGCAAGCGGCCTCCGCGGCGGGCCATCGGCGCGGGTGCGGCGATGCGGCGGCGGCGGCGGTCCTGGCCGAACGGGTGGAGATGAGACCGGAAGGTTTCGCGATCCTGTCCCCGGGCGCCATCGCGCCGGAGGTCCTGGCGGAATTGTTGCGCGTCGTCGCGGGCGCGGCCTTCGCACCGGGGCTGGAGCGCGTGGCCGGGTTGGCCGCCGACCTTCGGCCCATGACCTTGTGGGGGGCCCGGTTGTTGCCGGCCGGCCGATTGGGTGACGGATGGTTGGTGGTGCGGGAGGCCGCGGGCCTCGCGCCGCCCATGGCCGCGTTGGAGAGCGGCCTCTGGGATGGCCGGTTTCGTCCGTGCTTCATGGGCGCGCCCCCGGAAGGCCTGATGGTCGGGGCTCTTGGGGCCGACGCGGCCCGGTTTCGGCGGCGGGCGGGGCTGCCGTCTGTGGTCCTTGCGACGCTGCCCGCGCTGCGATGTGGCAATATCCTGGTAGCGGTGCCGCATCTGCGGTATTCTGCTCACTCGACGCTCACCGAGGCCCGGATGCTGTTTGACCCACCCCGGCCGATGGCGAGTGCGCCTTTTTTTCCTTTATGACACCGGTTTCATCCGGACTCAGGGCCGGAAGGGGATGCGGGCGATGAATGGACACCCTATGTTGGTCACGTGGGCATCGGATGGTTGGTTTCCACCGCGGGTCCGGGTTGGCGATGTGTCGCCTTACAAAGTGAGCGAAGTCAGATGAGCAATTTCGGCCGTAACCTGGCGCTTTGGGTGATCATCGCCCTTCTGCTGGTGGTGCTGTTCAACCTGTTCCAGCCCAGCGTCTCGCATACGAGTGCGATGCAGGTCGCCTATTCGGACTTCATCTCCGACGTGAATGGCGGGCGGGTGCGCGATGTCGTGATCCAGGGCCGGACCGTAACCGGGCAGCTGAATGATGGCCGCGCCTTCCAGACCTACACGCCGGAAGATCCCTCACTGGTCAAAGCGCTGACCGATAAGAACATCCGTGTCATTGCCAAGCCGGAAGGCAGCGACGTCAACCCGCTGCTGCACTATCTGCTGTCCTGGCTGCCCATGTTGCTGCTGATCGGGGTGTGGGTGTTCTTCATGCGGCAAATGCAGGGCGGCGGCGGCCGCGCCATGGGATTTGGTAAGTCCCGCGCCCGCCTGCTGACGGAAAAGCAAGGCCGCGTGACCTTCGACGACGTCGCTGGCATCGATGAAGCCAAGGGTGAGCTGCAGGAAATCGTGGAATTCCTCAAGGATCCCGGCAAATTCCAGCGCCTCGGCGGTAAGATTCCCAAGGGCGTGCTGCTCGTTGGACCGCCCGGAACCGGTAAGACCCTGCTCGCCCGCGCCATCGCCGGGGAGGCAAATGTCCCGTTCTTCACCATCTCGGGCTCCGATTTCGTGGAAATGTTCGTCGGTGTCGGCGCGTCCCGCGTGCGCGATATGTTCGAACAAGGCAAGAAGAACGCGCCCTGTATCATCTTCATCGATGAAATCGACGCCGTCGGCCGTCATCGCGGCGCTGGCCTGGGCGGTGGCAATGACGAGCGGGAGCAGACGCTGAACCAAATGCTCGTCGAAATGGACGGGTTTGAGTCCAACGAAGGCGTGATCCTGATCGCGGCTACGAACCGCCCCGACGTCCTCGATCCCGCGCTGCTGCGTCCCGGCCGCTTCGATCGCCAGGTCGTCGTGCCCAACCCCGATGTCAACGGGCGGGAGAAGATTTTGCGCGTGCACATGAAGAAGGTGCCGCTGGCCTCCGACGTCGATCCCAAGACCATCGCGCGCGGCACCCCGGGCTTTTCCGGCGCTGATCTGGCGAATCTGGTGAACGAAGCGGCGTTGCTGGCGGCGCGGATGGGCAAGCGCGTGGTGGCGATGCTCGAATTCGAGTCCGCCAAGGACAAGGTCATGATGGGCACCGAACGGCGCTCGCTGGTCATGTCCGAAGCCGAGAAGCGTATGACCGCCTATCACGAGGCCGGGCACGCGCTCTGCGCGATGTATGAACCGGAATGCGACCCGGTCCACAAGGCCACCATCATCCCGCGCGGCCGCGCGCTCGGCCTGGTCATGAGCCTGCCGGAAGGCGACCGCTATTCGAAGTCCAAGTCCAAGCTGCTGTCGGAGCTGACCATGGCGATGGGCGGCCGCGCGGCGGAAGAAATCATCTTTGGCGCCGATAAGGTGTCCAACGGTGCCTCGGGCGATATCAAGATGGCCACCGATCAGGCGCGCCGCATGATCACCGAATGGGGCATGAGTGAGAAACTCGGCATGATCGCTTATGGCGATAACAGCCAGGAGGTGTTCCTCGGCCACTCCGTCACCCAGAATAAAAACGTGTCGGAAGCGACGGCCCGCGAAATCGATGGCGAGATCAAGTCGATCATTGACCGCGCCTATGCCAAGGCCCGCCGCATCCTGAGCGAGAACGTGGAGGAACTGCATCGTCTGGCGCGTGGACTGCTGGAGCACGAAACGCTGAGCGGCGACGAAATCCGCACCGTGCTACGTGGGGAGGCCGTCGTTCGCAAGATCGTGGACGAACCCGCCCCGGAAAACCGCCGCGCCTCCGTCCCAACAGCCGGTCGGCCGGCTGCGCCGCCCCCATCGGGCGGTGCCGCCCCGGCCCCGCAGCCGGGCTAACGATTGACGCGGGCTGAAACATGGGCCGGGCTCACGCTCGGCCCGCCGCTCGTGATGGGTATCCTGAACGTCACGCCTGACAGTTTCAGTGACGGCGGCACCCATGCCACGACAGACGCCGCCGTCGCCGCCGGATTGGCCATGACCGCCGACGGGGCAGCGATCATTGACGTCGGGGGGGAGAGTACGCGCCCCGGTTCCCCCCTTGTCCCCGCCGATCAGGAACAAATTCGCGTGATCCCCGTTATTCGTGCCTTGGCCGAGCGGGGTGTGGTGGTGTCCGTCGATACACGGAACGCGAGCACAATGGATGCCGCACTCAATGCCGGCGCGCGGATCGTCAACGATGTCAGTGCCCTTTCCTTCGATCCGGCCGCCGCTCGCCTGGTTGGCGCGCGCGGGTGTCCCGTCGTTTTAATGCATATGCGGGGCACGCCGGCGACCATGCGCTCGCTGGCTGTTTATGACGATGTGGCCACGGAAATGGTTTCCGAATTATCCGAACGCGCGGCCGCGGCGATGGCCGCGGGGATTGCGCGGGATGCGATCATGCTTGATCCCGGCATCGGTTTTGCAAAAGCGCAGACCCAGTCGCTGGCCGCGCTGCGGGCGCTGCCGCGCCTGATCGCACTGGGCTTTCCGATGCTGGTGGGTGTGTCCCGCAAATCGTTCATCGGGGCTATCACGGGTGAACCCGAACCCGCCCGGCGGCTTCCTGGGTCAATCGCGGCGGGCCTGTTCGCGCTGATGCAAGGCGCCGCGATCCTGCGGGTCCATGATGTGCGTGAGACAGTGCAGGCGATACGGATGTGGCAGGCGCTCCAGACGGATGGCCTTCATGCGGCGCTTCCATCAGAGCCGGACGACGGGGTAAACCCGAGTCACTTGCGTATCACGGGATTCGGATGACACAGAAAAGACGCCTGTTCGGCACCGACGGCATCCGCGGCAAGGCGAATACGGATCCAATGACGGCCGACATCGCGCTGCGCCTGGGCCAGGCGGCGGGGCTGCTGTTCACCTATGGCACGCATCGGCATCGCGTGGTCATTGGCAAAGACACCCGCCTGTCGGGGTATTTGATCGAACCCGCGCTGACCGCAGGCTTCATCAGCGCCGGTATGGACGTCACGTTGCTCGGCCCGCTGCCCACGCCGGCCATCGCGATGCTGACCCGCAGCTTACGCGCTGACCTGGGCGTGATGATCTCCGCATCCCATAATCCGTACGAGGATAACGGGATCAAGCTCTTCGGTCCGGATGGCAACAAGCTGTCCGACGAACGGGAGATCGAAATCGAATCCCTCATGGAAGGCGGCTTTCATAATCGCCTGGCCGCGCCATCCAAGCTCGGGCGGGCCTCGCGTCTCGACGATGCGGCCGGGCGCTATATTGAGGCGGCGAAAGCCAGCTTCCCCCGTGGGTTGCGTTTGGACGGGCTCAAAATCGTCATCGATTGTGCGAATGGGGCCGGCTATCGGGTGGCGCCCGCCGTGTTGTGGGAATTGGGTGCGACCGTCGTACCCGTCGGTGTCACCCCGGACGGTTTCAACATCAACAAGGGATGTGGTTCAACAGTACCGGGCTTCCTGTCCGCCCAGGTGCTGGAGCATGGGGCCCATATCGGCATTGCCCTCGACGGCGATGCGGATCGCCTGATCGTCGCTGATGAATTGGGGGAGGTCGTGGACGGCGATCAGATCCTCGGGCTGATTGCCCAGTCCTGGCTTGCGACCGGTCAACTTCGCTCCGGCGGGATCGTCGCGACCGTGATGTCGAATCTGGGCCTGGAGCGGTTCCTGGAGGAATGGGGTCTCGCGTTGCGCCGGACTCAGGTCGGTGATCGCTACGTCGCGGAATGTATGCGCGCGACAGGCGCCAATCTGGGGGGCGAGCAGTCAGGCCATGTCATCATGTCTGATTTCGCCACGACCGGCGATGGGCTGCTGGCGGCGTTGCAGGTGCTGGCGGTGCTGGTTGAACAGAACCGCCCGGCGTCCGAGGTCTGCCGCGTGTTCGAACGCCTGCCGCAACGGTTAAAGAATGTGCGCTTTTCCGGCCGATCGCCTTTGCAGGATGCGGCGGTCGAGCGGGATATCGCTGCCGCCACGGCGCGGCTGGCCGGCAAGGGGCGGGTGCTGATTCGGGAAAGCGGCACGGAACCCTTGGTCCGGGTGATGGCCGAAGGGGAAAACGAAGCCCTGGTGGCGGAGGTCGTGGATGGCCTCTGCGCCTCCATCGCCGCCGCCGAACGCCGGAAGGCCGCGTGATGCGCGGGCGCGTTCTGGTCATTGCCGGCTCGGATTCCGGCGGTGGTGCGGGCATCCAGGCCGATATCAAAACCATTACAGCCCTGAATGGCTTTGCCGCCACGGCCTTGACGGCTCTGACGGCGCAGAACACCCAAGGCGTGTTCGGGGTGCATCCGGTGCCCCCCGCTTTCATTCGCCAGCAGATCGCCGTGGTCATGGAAGACATTGGCGCCGATGTCATCAAGACCGGCATGCTCGGCGACGTCGCGACGATCGAGGCAGTGTGCGCCGCCTTGGCCGACTACGCGCCCGGCGTGCCACTGGTGCTGGATCCCGTCATGGTCGCCAAAGGCGGCCACGCCCTGTTGGCTGACGACGCTGTTGGCATCCTGCGGCGGCGTCTGTTGCCATTGGCACGGGTGATCACACCCAACCTCCCGGAAGCGGAAGCGCTGTCCGGGATGACGATCACCTCCGTGTCGGACATGCGGGTGGCGGCGAGCGTGTTGCTGTCATTGGGTGTGCCGGCCGTGCTGTTGAAGGGCGGGCATCTCCCGGGGGACGAGTTGGTCGATCTGCTGGCAACGCCGGACGGGATCGAGGCATTTGCCGGCCAGCGGATCGCAACACGCCATACGCACGGGACGGGCTGCACCACGGCGTCGGCGGTCGCCGCGGGCCTGGCGCAGGGGCTGTCGTTGCGCGACTCGGTCATCCGGGCCCGGGCCTATGTGCGGGCCGCGATCGCCTCCGCGCCGGGGTTCGGCGCCGGGCATGGGCCTTTGGACCATGCCGTGACCTTTGACTCGTCCCGACTCCCGCTCTCGTGACTTAGGCGGGGCGGGCCAACAATTTCGGCGCATTGCGGTTACTGTTCGCGTCTCTGGTCATCCTGTCTCATGCACCGGAGCTGATCGACGGCAATCGCTCCCGCGAACTGTTGACCCGGCTGTTCGGCACCCTGTCGTTTGGGGAAGCCGCGGTTGACGGCTTCTTCCTGATCAGCGGCTTCCTGATCACGCAAAGCTATCTGCGCGACCCATCAGTAAGGTCCTATTTGCTCAAACGCGTGGCGCGTATCGTGCCGGCCTATCTGGTCTGCTTCGTGTTGTGCGTCATCGTGGTCGCGCCACTGGCCGGAGGCGGCCCCATTCTGACCGGCCCCAGCATTGGGCGCCTGCTCGCGCGGGTGATCAAGCTCGCCGCGCCGGCGGTGACCGGGGCCTTCGCAGGGCTGCCGTACCCGTCGTTGAACGGTGCAATCTGGACGCTTGGTTATGAGTTCCGGTGCTATTTGTTTGTGCCCGTGCTGGGCTGGCTGGGCTGCTACCGGCCCGCGGGACGCATGCCCTTCGCGCTGGGGGTCGCGGTCCTGTTGCTGCTGAATGTCCTGACCCTGCCGCAAGGGCCCCTGGCCGCCTCGGCCATGCTGCGCGTGGTCACCCATCGCGATATTCATTTCCTGGCGGTCTTCGGTGTCGGGTCGGTGGCGTATCTGTTCCGGGACTCCATCCCGTTACGCAATCGCTGGGCGGCGATCGCCGCGGTCACGCTGATCGCCGCCATGGGGGAATGGTATCTGGCGGAGGCGGCCTATGCGCTCTGCGGAGGCTACCTGATCCTCTGGTTCGCGCTCCGGGCACCGGTGGTCGGGCTCAGCCGTTTCGATAACAAGGCGGACATATCCTACGGCCTGTATCTCTATGGCTGGCCGGTGCAGATGCTGGTCATCTGGTGGTATCGCGCCATCGATCCCTGGCTGTTGTGCGGCATCGCGCTGCTGGTTGCGGGCGGGCTGGGCTTCCTGAGTTGGAACCTGGTGGAGAAACCCTGCCTCGACCGGGTGCGCCGCGTCAGGTGATGCCGAACACCGCTTTCGCGTTCTCCAGGAACACCTGACGCCGCTGCGTGTCCGTCATTTTGAACGGCAGCGCATGCGCGGGGTCATCGAAATCCCAATGCGGGTAATCGGTGGCGAACAGGATCCGGTCCCAGCCCATCCAGTCGAAAATCTCGGCCAGCTGCGTGCGCGGCTCCGGCTCTTCGATCGGCTGGGTGGTGAACCAGATGTTGGAGCGCAGGTATTCCGACGGCAGGCGCTTCAGATGCGGCAGTTCCTGCTTCAGCTTGCGGTACTGCGCATCCATGCGCCAGCCAAGCGATGCGGCCCAGGCGACGCCGCCCTCGATCATGACGAATTTCAGCTTCGGAAACCGCTCGAACACGCCTTCAAGGATCAGGCTCACCGTCAGCGCCTGCTGCGCCTGGGCATGGCCCACCATCTCCTCAAGGTAGTACGAACCCCAGCCGGAGGATGTGATGGCATTGCCGCCATAGCCAAACGCATGCACCCCAATCGGCAGCCCCGCCGCTTCCGCCGCCGCGAAGATCGGCCAATATTGCCGCTGGCCCATCGGGGCGGCGGTGCGCGACAGCATCAGGATCTGCGCGAAATGCGCATCACCCGCCCGCAGCTCGATCTCTTTGACCGACGCCGCGGCGTCCTCATAGGGGATCACGACCGAACCCTTGAGGCGTTCGTCCTGCGACGTCCACTCCGCCTTCTGCCATTCATTGGTGGCGTGGGTGATGGCGGCGGACAGATCGAGGTTCATCGCCCCCTGGCCGGCGCCGAGCGGGTTCAGGATGCCGAGCGTGACATTGTTCGGATCCAGGTGCTGCTTCGCCATGAAGGCCAGATCGCCGCCAGGCTGCCCACCGGGTGGCCAGGAATCGATGCGGCTGGCCAGCGGCTGGCCCTTGGGATAGGCGGAGCCTTTTTCCCAGGGCAGCCGATAGGTGACGCCGAAATTCTCGATATGCGCCTGCCATTGCTTCGACAAATAGGGAAACAGCGAACGGCTGACGCCGCCAACACTCGGGCCGGATGGACGCGGATGGATGTCGCAATCGGCGATGGCCAGCTTGGACTGCGTCACCGGCTGAATGCCGGAGCGATTGAGGACGTCGACGGTCATGTCAGGGTCTCCCCATGGCTGCTTGGGCGGCCGTTTCGTTCAGCCGAGGATAGGTCCGAAGCGGGTTTTCCGCCATGATTTTCCGCGTCAGCGCCGGATCGAAGCCCTCGGGCATCGCGCCCTGACCCTCAAATTGCCAGTGCGGATAGTCGGTGGAGAACAGCAGCATCTCGTCGGAGCCGAAATGCTCCATCAGCCGCATGATGCCGCCTTCGTCCGGCGGGCCGTCGAAGGGTTGCAGTGTCAGGCGCACGCGGTCCCGCACGATGGACGCCGGCGGATCGCTCACCCAGGGGATTTCCGAGCGCAGGCCTTTCCAGAACTTGGTCAGGCGCCAGAGGTAGGCCGGCAGCCAGCTGACCCCGGATTCCATCAGCACGACCGTCAGATCGGGGAATTTGGCGAAGACGCCTTCCGACATCAGGTTGGTGAGCTGGGACTGAAAGCCCGGGGCCTGATTGACGTAATCCTCGGTATAATATGTCGGCCAGCCGACCGGCGTGACCGGATGGCGGTAGGTGCTGCCGGCATGGATGCCGATCGGCAGCCCATGCTTCTGCGCGGCGGCGAAGATCGGCCAGTTCTGCCGCCGGCCCAACGGGATTTCGCCGCCAACCAGCAACAGCACCTGCACGAAGCGCTTATCGGCCGCGCATCGATTGATCTCATCGACCGCGCGTTCCGGGTTCTGGGTCGGCACCACGATGGAGGCGCGCAGCCGCGGATCGCGGTCGAGCCATTCCTGGACGATCCAGTCATTCAGCGCCTGGGCGAAGGCCGCGCCCATATCCTCACTGAACAGAGCCTGCACGCCATAGAGGCAGTTCAGGATCGCGAAGCGGCTGCCGAAGGGATCAAGCGCCTCAGCCGCCAGTTTCTCGACCGAGGTGCCGGCCTTCCCGGTCTCATCCCGCCAGTCGGCGCGGAAAGAGAGCGGGTTGGTGGTCGGGTAGCTGATGGTGACCAGCTCTTCCACGCCGCGCCGGACGACGGTGTCACGCCACATGTCCGGCAAATACGGCAGCAGCGCCGCCATCTTTGGAACAGTGGGGTGAACGTCGCAGTCGATGCTGAAGGCGCTGGTCATCGCAGGCTCAGAGCTTGATCATCAGGTCGGCACCTTCGACCTTCACCTCGAACACCGCCAGATCGGTATCGGCCGGGGCCGACAGCGCCTTGCCGGTGCGGATGTCGAACTGCGCCGCGTGCAGCGGGCATTCGATGCAGCCATTTTCCAGCCAGCCTTCGCTGAGCAGGGCATATTCATGCGAGCACACATTGTCGGTGGCGCGGAATTCGCCGCCCGGCAGGTGATAGAGCGCCACCTCGCGGTCGCCGAGGCGCACGCCGATGCACTGGCCCTCCGCCACATCCGCCGTTGCCGCCGCGCGGATCCATTCATTCGCCATTGTCGTCTCCTGAGGGTTGATTGCCGCTATCTTGCCAGCGTCCGGTGGCGGGGCCAACCCTCGGTGATATCGCTGTGGCGCCATCACCCTGGGCGATACCGCCTGCCCGGCATCGGGTCCGGCGGATCATCAGGCTCCCGCATCCTGCCACCCAGCCATACAAATCCACCACTGGCCTCGGCGCGCCGGACCGTGCTGCATTCACCCCGCTTGGGAGGAAACCGCTTTGACCACTGTGGTCAGCACGCAGCCAACACGTGCGCCGTCGCCGCTGCGCCGGCTCCTTCGTCCTGAATTCGCGGATTTCTGGCGTTTATGGTCAGTCGGTCTCGTGGTCTTCGTTGTCCGCTGGCTGGAAACCGTCGCCGTGGGCGTGGTGGTCTACCAACGCACCAACTCCGCCTTCCTGGTCGCGATGATGACCATGCTGCGTCTGCTGCCGATGGGGCTACTGGGCGCCTTCCTGGGCGCCTGGGCCGAACGGATCGAACGGCGCAGCACCCTGATCGGTGTCGTTCTGCTCATGGGCGCGAATTCCGCCACGCTCGGCGTGCTGGCCTACACGGGTCAACTGGAAGTCTGGCAACTCGCGCTGTCCAGCTTCATCAACGGGCTGGGCTGGGCCACCGATAATCCGGTCCGTCGAGTTATGATCGGGGAGGTCGTCGGCGCCGAGGCAATGGGCACCGCCATGTCTTTGGATGCCGGGGCGAACAACGCGTCCCGCATGGTCGGCCCCACGGTCGGTGGCCTGGTCCTCGCGCATATCGGGATCGAGGGCGCATTCGCGCTCAGTGTCCTGCTGTATGGCTTCGCGCTGCTTTCAGCCATCAACATCCGCTTCCGCGACACGCGCTCCGCCAATCCCGCCGCGGTGCTGAGCCGGATCGCCGAAGGCCTGCGCATGGTCCGCGGGGACAGGCGGTTGATCGGCATCCTCGCCGTCACTGTCATCTATAACGTCTTCGCCTGGCCATTCACCGCCATGATCCCCGTGATCGGTCGCGACCGGCTCGGGCTCGGGCCGGAAGGCGTCGGCCTGCTGGCGAGCATCGATGGCATCGGAGCCTTTGGCGGGGCGGTGGTGCTGGCGATGCTCATCCGCCCATCCTGGTATGCGCGCGCCTATCTCGGCGGGGTCATCAGCTACATGATCATGCTGATCGTGTTCGCCCTGGTACCCAACAGCATCGTCGCCGGCTTCGCGCTGTTGCTGACGGGATTCGGGGGTGCCGGCTTTTCCACCATGCAGGCGACCCTGGTCTATCTGGCCGCCCCGCCGGAGATGCGCTCGCGCATTCTGGGGGTTCTCTCGGTTTGCATCGGGACCGGCCCCATCGGTTTCGTCTGGCTCGGTCTGCTCGCTGACCTGATCGGTGCGCATTGGGCGACGGCGGTGACCGGCGGTCTTGGGCTTCTGTCGATGGCGCTTACGCGGAAGCTATGGCGGACGATCTGACCGGCAAAGCCCGAGTGAGCCGTGTCCGCCGCCAGTCCAGCCACCACCAGGCGGCGCGGGACGCGAGGTCGGGTAAGCGGCCGCGTGTCGGCAGCCCCACGGCTTTGAGCGTCATGCCCATGCCACGCCGGATATGTCCGAAGCGGTAGTAGCGCATGGCGCCATCCAAATAGATCGCCGTACTGACGGGCCGATCATAAGGCGTACCAGCGGGCGAATTGGCGCAATGATAGGCGAATGCGAGCTCGTCATCCTCGCTCTCGCCGATGCGCCGGGCGGCGATCAGGATGCGGCGGGTGGAGCCGATGTTTTCCCGCGCCTGGTAGCGGCGCATGTGATTGTAGAACAGCTTGTAATGGCGGAATTCATCCGCTGCGATATGCCGGCAGAGCTGCTTCAACACTGGCTCCTGGCAGGCATCGGCCAGGGCCGTGTAATAGCTGGATGTCCCCGTCTCGACCATGCAGCGCGCGATAAGCTCGCCGGTGCGGGAGCCGCGGATCGACGTTTCGCCATGTAAAGGCGGCTGATAACCATCGTTGAATCGCTGTCGCGCCGCCGGGAAATCCCAGTCCGGATCGGCCAGCCGGGCCCAGCATGCCAGGGCTTCGCCGTGCTGCACCTCTTCAATGGCCCAGAGCTGGATGGCTTCGCACAGGTCGGAGTCGCCGGCGAACACGCGGCACAGATAGTGCGCGTAGTCCTGTCCGTTGCGCTCAACCAACGCGGCGGCCTTGATGAGGGGAACCACGTCCGGCGCGGCTCTGGAAGGGTCGAAGCCTCCCCATTCAATGTCTTCGATCCGCCAATGCTTCATGGTTTGCCCCGCATTGTGATGAATCCAATCCAGATCAAATAGTTATCATTTGGCCGGTGAACAAGGGTTCGCCTGCGGCTATCGGCTCGCTTGCGACGAATGGGCGCCTCGAACAGGTTCACCTTGCAGACATGCAGATATCTTTATATACGCCCCCCACACCGCAGGAGCGCGCACGCATGACCACCATCGAAGACTTCAAGGTCAAGGACATCTCGCTGGCCGAATGGGGCCGCAAGGAGATCTCCATGGCCGAGGACGAAATGCCCGGCCTCATGGCGATCCGCCGCGAATATGGCGCCTCCCAGCCGCTGAAGGGCGCCCGCATCGCTGGCTGCCTGCACATGACCATCCAAACCGCGGTTCTCATCGAAACGCTGACCGCCCTCGGTGCCACCGTGCGCTGGTCGTCCTGCAACATCTTCTCGACCCAGGACCACGCCGCCGCCGGCGTCGCCGCCGCTGGCACGCCCGTCTTCGCCTGGAAGGGCATGAATGAGGACGAGTTCAACTGGTGCATTGAGCAGACGGTCACCGGCCCCAATGGCTGGACACCCAACATGATCCTGGATGACGGTGGCGACCTGACGCTGCTGATGCACCAGAAATATCCCGAGATGCTGAAGGACGTGCGCGGCATTTCGGAAGAAACCACCACCGGCGTGCACCGGCTGCGTGAACTCGCCCGCGACGGCAAGCTGCTGACGCCGGCGATCAACGTCAACGACAGCGTCACCAAGTCGAAGTTCGACAACCTTTATGGCTGCCGTGAATCGCTGGTCGATGGCATCCGCCGCGGCACCGACGTCATGATGGCCGGCAAGGTCGCCGTGGTCTGCGGCTTCGGCGATGTGGGCAAGGGCTCCGCCGCGTCGCTGCGCAATGCCGGCTGCCGCGTGATGGTCACCGAAGTCGATCCGATCTGCGCGCTGCAGGCGGCGATGGAAGGCTATCAGGTCGTCACGATGGACGACGTCGCCCCCCATGGCGACATCTTCGTCACCGCGACCGGCAATGTGGACGTGATCACCATCGACCACATGCGTGCCATGAAGCATCGCGCCATCGTCTGCAATATCGGCCATTTCGACTCCGAAATTCAGATCGGCGCCCTGCGCAACTACACCTGGGACAACGTCAAGCCGCAGGTCGATGAGGTCGTGTTCCCCGATGGCAAGCGCCTGATCGTCCTGTCAGAAGGCCGTCTGGTGAACCTCGGCAACGCCACGGGCCATCCGAGCTTCGTCATGAGCGCCAGCTTCAGCAACCAGGTGCTGGCCCAGATCGAACTGTTCCACGCCCCGGCCGGGAAATACGGCCTCGACGTCTACACCCTGCCGAAGGCGCTGGATGAGAAGGTCGCCGCCCTGCATCTGGAGAAGGTGGGTGCCAAGCTGACCAAACTGTCTCCGGCACAGGCCGAATACATCGGCACCGCCGTCAGTGGTCCGTTCAAGCACGACCTCTATCGTTACTAACACTGAGCCTGATGGCCGGGTCATCCCGGCCATCAGGCTCAGCCAGGCCGATCGGCTTCGAACAGGCTGGCGAGTTCCTCGGCGGCCTGTTGGGTGTTTTGAATGAGCTGCTGTTCATCGCGGTAGATCGCATGCGCCGCGAGCAGCGTGGCTTCGTCGTGATCGCGGAACAGGGCCACCGCGCGGGCGGCCGCGTCCGGCTCCACCCCCAATGCGGCCAGCGACAGTTCCGCCAGTTTCAGGCTGGAGTGGAACGTGTCGCGCACCATGCCATCCACACCGCGGTCCATCAGCAGATGCGCATGCCGGCGGTTGCGCGCGCGAGAGAGAATCCTGAGGTTGGGGAAGCCCCGCTTGGCGACCTCTACGGTGTGTAGAACCTCTTCCATATTGTCCTGCACGACCACCAGCAGCCTGGCCTGCTCGGCGCCGGCGGCGCGCAGCACATCCGGGCGGGTGGGATCGCCGAAATAGACTTTGCCGCCGAAGCGGCGGACGACATCGACCTGGCCTGGATCGCGTTCGAGCGCGGTGAAGGCGATGCCATGCATGCGCAGCACACGGCCGACAATCTGCCCGACGCGGCCGAAACCGCAGAGGATGACGGGATTGTCCTCGGGCTCGATCGTGTCGAACGGCGCCGGCGGTGCGCTGGTCAGGCGTGGGATCACCAGGCGTTCGCTGGTCACGAACAGAATGGGTGTGGCGATCATCGATGCGGCCGAGACCAGGGTCGCCAACGCCGCCCTGTCGGTGCCCAAAGCGCCCGCGGTGACGGCGGCGCCGAACAGCACGAAGCTGAACTCGCTGGCCTGCGGCAGGGCCAGGGCAAAGCGCAGGGCATTGACGGTATCCTGCCGCGCGGCCTTGGCGAGACCGAAGGCGACACCGGCCTTGGCGACCAGCAGGACCGCCGTCGCCGCGGCCAGCAGGCCAGGATGCGCCAGCGCTAAAGACAAATTGGCCGCCATGCCGACGGAGATGAAGAAGAAGCCAAGGAGCAGGCCCTCGAACGGGGCGATGTCGGCCTGTAGCTCATGCCGGTATTCGGACTCTGACAGCAGCACGCCGGCCATGAACGCGCCGAGGGAGGGCGACCGTCCGGCCGCCTCGGCGATGAAGGCAGTGCCAACGACGATCAGCAAGGCGGTGGCGGTGAAGACCTCCGGCGTGCGGGCGCCGCCGATGGCGCGGAACAGCGGTGCCATGAGGAACCGCCCGCCGATGAGAATGGCGGCGATGGCGGCGACGCCGACCCCGACATCGCGCCAGGGGACGTGGTGCGCCATCGTGGGGCCGGAGGCCAACAGCGGCACCAGCGCCACCAGGGGGATGAAGGCCAGGTCCTGGAACAGCAGCACCGCGAAGCTGTCACGCCCGGCGGGGCCGGCCAGCAGCTCCCGCTCCGCCAGCATCGGCAGCACGATGGCGGTGGACGACAGGGCCAACCCGATGCCGAGCACGCTGGCGCCGGCCCAGCCGATACCGGCGATATGGCCCAGCCCGGCGAGGACGGCGGCGGTGAGGACGACCTGGGCGGAGCCGAGGCCGAAGACGGCGCGGCGCATCACCCAGAGGCGTTTGGGCCGCAGTTCCAGCCCGATCAGGAACAGCAGCATGATGACGCCGAGTGATGACACGCTGGCGATCTGCTCCACATCCGTGACCAGCCGCAGCCCGGCGGGGCCGATGACGATCCCGGCCAGCAGATAGCCCAGCACGCTGCCGAACCCGGCGCGGCGGGTGAGCGGCACGGCGATGGTGGCGGCGGCGAGCAGGGCAACGAGAGTGGTCAGCATGGCGGATGGCCCGGTTTCAGCCCAAGCCTATCGCATTCGGCTGCATTGCGCGCGCAGGAGACGGGAAAAGATGCGATGGAGCGGGTAGAGGGAATCGAACCCTCGTAGCCAGCTTGGAAGGCTGGTGCTCTACCATTGAGCTACACCCGCGCTGGCGCACATTTACCGGCCCCGCCCGATCAGCGCAATCACCATCCAGCGGCATCTTCCGTTTGATCGTCAGGCGCCCGGCGGTTAGGGTCGCGCCCATTCACCAAACGGCGGAACATCCATGAACGACGTTGCCCCCACGCTCCTCGACACCGACAGGCGGTTCCTGATCCATCCCCTGCATCATCCCAAGGACCATGCATCCGCGAAAATCTTCGCCAGCGGCAGCGGCGCGATGCTGAAGACCGAGGACGGCACCGAATACATCGACGGGCTGTCGTGCCTGTGGAACGTCAATGTCGGGCATGGCCGTAAGGAACTGGCCCAGGCCGCGGCGGCACAGATGGAAAAGCTGGGCTACGCCTCCGCCTATGCCGGCTTTTCCAATGAGCCCGCGATCCGCCTCGCCGAACGCATCGTCGGCCTGAGCTATAGCAACATGGCCGCCGCCTATTTCACCACCGGCGGGGCTGAATCCAATGAGAGCGCGTTCAAATTCGCGCGCTACTATTGGAAGCGCATGGGCAAGCCGGACAAGGTGAAGATCATCTCCCGCAGCTACGGCTATCACGGCGTCACCATGGCGGCGATGAGCGCGACCAGCCTGCCAGGTTACCAGAAGATGTTCGGCCCGATGGTGCCCAACTTCCATCAGGTCCTGCCGCCCTATCCCTATCGCTGGCCCGGCAATGGCGACGCCGGCATTGGCGCGGCCGACGCGGCGGAAGAAGCGATCCTCGCGCATGGCGCCGACACGATCGCGGCGATCATCTGTGAGCCGGTGATGGGCGCCGGCGGCGTGATCGTGCCGCCACCCACCTACTTCCCCCGGCTGCGGGAGATCTGCGACCGCCACAACATCCTGCTGATCGCCGATGAGGTCATCACCGGTTTCGGGCGCACCGGCAAGTGGTTTGCCCTCGGCCATTGGGGGATCGAGCCGGATTTGATGTCCTTCGCCAAGGGCGTGACCTCGGGCTATGTGCCGCTGGGCGGCGTGCTGGTGTCCAAACGGATCCATGACGTCATCGAGAATGCGCCCATGGATGAAAAATTCATGCATGCCGCGACCTATTCCGGGCATCCCGTCTGCTGCGCCGTGGCACTGGCCAATATCGACATCATCGAGAAAGAAGGCCTGGTCGAGCGCGCCGCCGTGGTGGGCGCGCGTCTGCAGGCCGGGCTGCAAACGCTGCGCAGCCATCCGGCCGTGGGCGATGTCCGCGGCCTCGGCATGCTGGGCGGCGTTGAGTTGGTTGAAGACCAGGGTAGCCGCAAGCCCGCGCTCGGCCTGGGTGGCCGGGTGGTGGCGGAAGCCGGCAAACGCGGGCTGATTCTGCGCCAGCGCGGCGGTGGCGACGGCCCGCCGCCCAGCGGCGATACGCTCTGCCTGGCGCCGCCGCTGATGACGCCGGAAGCCACAATCGACCGCATCGTCGAAATTTTGGGGGATTCGATCGCCGCCGCGGCTTGATTTGCCGCTGCGCCGCACGATGTGCTGTCATGGCGGCCAGGTCTGTCCCGCCGCCATGACGTTTCCCCCAAACTCGGCGATGCCTCCCGTAGGGCATCGCTTTTTTTGAGGACGTCGCCGTGACCCTGCCGATCCCAACGCTCGATCACGTGGTGGTCAATGTCCGCGATCAAATCGACGCGGGGGCGGACGCGTATCGCCGCCTCGGCTTCACCCTGACACCGCGCGGCTATCACACGCTCGGCTCAATGAACCATCTCGCCATGTTCGGGACGGATTACCTCGAACTGATCGCCGTGCCCCTCGGCAATACCACCCGCCCGGATATTCTCAGCAGCCCGATCGGGTTGAACGGGCTGGTGTTCGGGACCGAGGACTCCGCCGCCGTGCACGCAGCCTTGACCGCGGCGGGCGTGTCCTGCGGCCCGCCGCTGCAATTTTCCCGCCCGGTGACGCTGGACGATGGCTCCAGCGGGGATGCGACTTTCCGCACGGTGACGCTGACAGCCGGCACGGTTCCGGCCGGCCGCATCTATTTCTGCCACCACCTGACCCGCGATCTGGTCTGGCGCGACGAATGGCGCCACCACGCCAACGGCGCCATCGGCATCGCCCGGGCGGTGATCGCGGCGCGTGATCCCGCGGCCTCCGCCGCCGTGTTCGCCCGGATGTTCGGGGCGGATGCGGTGCGGGACATCGCCGGCGGGTTCTCGCTGGCCGTCGGCCTGTCGCGGTTCGACCTGCTGTGGCCCGAAGCGGTCGCAAGCCAATTCGGTGGCGCGGCCCCCGTCGATGACGACCGCGCCGAGGCCATGGCGGCGCTGACCATCCGCACCCGATCGTTGGACCGCGCGGCCAGTGCCCTGGCTGCCGGACAGATCGAAGGCGTCTGGCGGGATGGCGAGCGGATCGTTGTCCCGGCGTCCGCTGCCTTCGGCTGCGCCATGGAATTCGTGGTTTAGACCGGGATGAGACGGTGGTCCGCCGCCGTCACCCCATACGCAACGCCGTCTCCGGCACGATCGGCTTGCGGGTCATGATCATGGTTGCCACCGCGCCAATCAGCGGCAGCACCCCGGCCACGATGAAGGCCCGGTCGAAGCTGCCGGTCAGATCCACCACATACCCCGTCACGATCGGCGCCATCAGCCCGAAGGTGTTGCCGCCGACGACCGTGGTGGCGGTGACCTTGCCGATATCGGCGCGGTTGCGCACCAGATCGGTCACCAGGGCGAAGTTCAACGCGCTGCCCGCCAGGCCCAGCGCCCGCACGCCGGCCAGCACCACGATGATCATCCAAAGCTGGTCCAGCACTGGCACCAACAGAATGGCCGATACCCCCGCCAGCATGATCGCCAGCGTGGTGCGGCGGGCGCCGGAGTAAACCTTCTCCCGCGTCAGCACCCGATCGCTCAGCTTGCCCAGACCGACCGCGATGACCGAGGCGACGCCGAACGGCACCGCCGTCAGCAGGCCGGCGTTCATCACACTCAGCCCCTTGGCCTGTTGCAGATAGCTCGGCAGCCAGGTCAGCAGCATGTAGCCGCCATAGACCTCACATCCCTGGGTCAGGAACAGGCCCCAGACGCTGCGCTGGCGCAACAGATAAAACAAGGAGGAGGCCGGCTGCTCGGCTTGTTCCACGACGGTCTGCCCGTCGCGTTCGGCCAGGATTTTGTCCCGTTCGGCGGTGCCGAGCCAGCGCACCCGCTCCGGCTTGTCGAAGAACAGGAACCAGAAGGCCAGCCAGATGAAGCCAACGCTGCCAGCACTGATGAAGCCCGTCCGCCAGCCCCAGGTCGCGGTGATCCAGGAAATCGCGATCGCCCCGATCGCCGGGCCGGCCGCGGAACCGGCGCCGAAGATGGCATTGGCGAAACCGCGTTCGGACGCCGGAAACCATTCGCGGATGATGCGGTTGGAGGCCGGCCAGCTTGTCGATTCGCCGACGCCCATCACCACGCGGGTGCCGAGCATGAACAGCCAGTTGGGTGCGAAACCAGTGAGGATGGTGGCGGCGGACCACAAGGCAATGCCGCAGCTATTGACGATCTTGCCCCCGAACCGATCCACCAGTAACCCGACCGGGATCAGACAGAGCACGTAGAACCACAGGAAGGACGACAGCAGGTAGCCCATCTGCGTGTTCGATAACCCGAACTCCGCCGAAATCGGCTTCGCCGCCACCGACAGCGCAACCCGGTCCGCGTAGTTGATCGATGTCAGCGTGAACAGGAACAGACAGATCCAGCCCCGGCGGAAGGTCATCGGCGTTTCTCCCATTTTCCGGGAGCGTGGGGACCCTTGGCCGGTTGTGTCAAATGGCGGGGATGCCGGATGGGCCAGACCATGGCCCGAAATGGCGGGTCAGGCGTCCCGCAGCACCGTGATCCGCGCCGCGCCATGCGTGCGTTCCGCCAAAGGTTCGGCCGCCAGCGGCGCCTCCTCCCGGCCCGTCTCAGCCACGATCAGTGCCCCCGGCGCGATCCGTCCCCGCGCACGCAACCGGGCCAGCGCCTTGGGAACCAGGTCCTGACCATAGGGAGGATCCAGAAACACCAGCGACGCCGCCTCCCCCGCCGCGACGCGTTCGACGTCGTATCCCAGGACTTCGCATCGGTCTGCGGCCTTGCAGGCCGCGATATTGGCCCGCAGCGCCGCCAGTGCGGCCCGGTCGCGTTCCACGAAGACGGCCCGCGCCGCGCCGCGTGACAAAGCCTCCAGCCCCATGGCGCCGGTGCCGGCGAAGACGTCCAGCACGACGGCATCCTCCAGGCAGGACCGCCCGCCCCACGGCGCATGCATCAGCATGTCGAACAGAGCCTGCCGCACCCGGTCCGCGGTCGGCCGGGTGACCGAGCCGGATGGCGCGATCAGGCTGCGCCCGCGCCACTGGCCGGCGACGATGCGCATCTAGCGGTGTTGGTGCGGTCGGGCGGGAACCGGGGGGGCCAAAGCCGGCAACTGCTCGCGCAGCATTTTCGGCGGCACTTCCTCGATCTCACCCCGCGCCAGGGTGCCGAGTTGGAACGGCCCATAAGCGAGGCGGATCAGCCGCGACACATGCAGGCCGAGATGCTGCATCACGCGCCGGACCTCCCGGTTGCGGCCTTCTTTCAGTGCCACGGTCAGCCAGGCATTGTCGCCCTTGCGGGAGTCCAGCGCGGCTTCGATCCCGGCATAGCGCACGCCCTCGACCGTCATGCCATTGGCCAGTCCGGCCAGGGCGGCCGGGTCGATGGCGCCATAGACGCGCACGCGGTAGCGGCGGATCCAGCCGGTGGACGGCAGTTCCAGATGCCGCGCCAGGGCGCCGTCATTGGTCAGCAGCAGCAGCCCCTCGCTGGTGATGTCGAGCCGACCAACGCTGATGACGCGGGGAAGCTGGTGGCGGAGTTTGTCGAAGACGGTGGGGCGGCCTTCGGGGTCGTTATGCGTGGTCACCAGCCCGTCGGGCTTGTGGTAGCGCCAGAGGCGGGTGCGCTCCGGCTCGTCCACCAGCTTGCCGTCCACCGTGATCAGGTCGCCCGGTGCGACGAAGGTCGCGGGATGGGTGACGACGGCATTGTTCAGCTTGACCCGGCCCTCGCTCAGCATGCGTTCGGCATCGCGCCGGCTGGCCACGCCGGCTCGGGCGAGGAATTTGGCGATCCGGTCGCCACGGTCCGCGTCACTGCCGCTCATGACCCGCACGCCGCGATCAGGGCGTCGAAAATCCGGCGATCGCCGGGATCGATGAAGAACTCCGGATGCCATTGCACGCCGAGGCAGAAGCGATAGGCCGTGTCTTCGATCCCTTCGATGACGCCATCGGGGGCGACGGCATTGACCACGGCACGCGGGCCGGGATGGCGCACGGCCTGATGATGGGCGGAGTTCACGCCCATCGTGGCCGAACCCACGATCCGATGCAGCAGCGTGCCGGGGGTCACGGTGATCGCGTGGCCGGGTTCGTGGCGGGGGTTCAACTGTTCATGCTCCAGCGCATTGGCGATGCTGTCGGGGATGTGCTGGATCAGCGTGCCGCCCAGCGCCACCGCCAGCAGCTGTTGGCCGCCGCAAATGCCGAGGATGGGCTGGTTCCGTTCCAGCGCGCCGGTGGTCAGCGCCAGCTCGGCCGCGGTGCGGTTTTCCTTCAGCGTGACGGTGGCATGGACCTCGCCTTCGCCATACAGGGACGGATCGACGTCGAAGGCGCCGCCGGTCACCACCAGGGCGTCGACCAGGTCGAGGTACTGCGCCGCCAGCGCCGCGTCATGCGGCAGGGCCACCGGCAGGCCGCCGGCTGCGATGATCGCGTCGGCATAGTTCTGCCGCACCGCGTACCAGGGGTATTTGGAGTATCCGCCTGGCTGCTCGGAATCCAGGGTCACGCCGATGATGGGTCGCTTGCTCATGCGGTGCTTGCTAGACCCCAGGGCGGCATTGGGGCAAGCAACACCGCATGGGACCCATGGAAATAGCACTGAATGAGGCGCGAGCGGCCGCCGCGCGGGGCGAAGTGCCGGTGGGCGCGGTCGTGCTCGGCCCCGATGGCACCGTCCTGGCCCGCGCTGGCAATCAGGTAGAGGCCGCGCACGATGCCTCCGCCCACGCTGAACTGCTGGCCCTGCGCGCGGCCGCGGCGGTGCGTGGCTCGCCGCGCCTGCCCGATTGCGATCTGGTGGTGACGCTGGAGCCCTGCCCGATGTGCGCCCAGGCGATCAGCTTCTTCCGCATCCGCCGCCTGATCTTCGGTGCCTACGATCCCAAAGGCGGTGGGGTGGAGCATGGTGCCCGGGTGTTCGACGCGGGATCGTGCCACCACCGGCCCGAGGTCATCGGTGGCCTGCGGGAGACGGAGGCGGGGGCGTTGTTGAAGGCATTCTTCGCGGGGCGGCGGTCAAGTGCGGTTACCCCGTCCAATCCTCGCACCGAAGCCCGTCGACCCGTGTGAATTCCCCGAGATTCCCGGTCACGACGATCAACCCCCGGCTGCGCGCATGACCGGCGATCAGCAGATCATAGCCGCCGATCGTTTGGCCTCGCCGCTCCAGGGTTGCGCGGATATCAGCGGCATGATCCGCGGCTTCAGCGCCGAAAGGTAGCACCTCCAGCCGCGCAGCGAATCGTTCGACCTCGTGTCGGTTATGCTCGGGTCGGGCGGATTTTGCCGCACCATGGAGCAATTCCGTCAGTACGATCGTTGAAATGCATAGACTGTCAGTTTCGTCGTTAAACCGTTTCCGCAAAGCCGGCGGGCGATCCCGCAACACCCTGATGCAGAGATTCGTATCCAACAAATAGCGAAGCATCATAGGTTTTCGCGTATCTGGGCCGCCGGTTGTTCACGAAGCCCAAGATCAATCCCGGGCGCATCAAAAAACTCATCCCAGACGGAGTCCGCAGGGACAATCACCCGTCGTTTACCGTCCCGCAGCACTGTGACCCGCTTTACACCCTCGGGAAATGCCACATCTTTCGGCAAACGCAAGGCCTGAGACCGGTTTGACTGGAAAAGCGTGGTACGGACCATGATGACACTCCTGGGCCCGAGGTTAGATTCTCATTTGGGATATGTCAACGGGATATGCCAGTTCATACGCTGACGGACAGTGACCGAAGCCCGCCTACTCCGCTAAAAACGCCATCACCAGGTCGTTCACCCGCCCGGGTGCCTCGACCTCCGGCAGATGTCCGGCGCCGTCCAGCACCACCAGGCGGGCGTTCGGCAAGGCCTTCTCCAGCACCGCCGCATTCGTCTCCGTCGGGTTCACCCTATCCTCCGCCCCCTGAATCAGCAGGATCGGCATCGCCAGCCGTTCGGCGAAGTCGGGCGTGTAGTAATCGCCAAGTCCGAAGCGCACGGCCTGCATGAACCCCTTCGGGTTGGTCGCGCGCAGCACATCGCGCACCAGGGCGGCGGTCTCCGGGGTCACCTGGGCGCTCAACAGCGCCGCGACCCGGGCGCCGAACCCGTAGCCGCCGGATGCCACCTGCTGCTGGCGCAGGGCGATGATCCGTTCTTTCTCCTCCTCCGGCATGCCGCGCTGGCCGACGGCGCTGCCGGTCAGCACCATCTTCGTGACCACGCCGGGATGGTAGTTGGCGAAACATTGCGCCACCCGGCTGCCGAACGAATTCGCCATGATTTCGAGCCGATCGATCTTCAGCGCCGTGAGGAAGTCGGCCAGCGCATCGGAATAGTCCCGGCAGTCGGGGGATTCCTTCACCAGATTGTCGGTCAGGATGTAACCCGGCGCGTTCCAGGCGATGACGCGCCGGTTCTCACTCAATCCCGCGAGCTGGAAGCGCCAATGCATCGCATTCGCGCCCACGCCGTGCAGCAGCACCAAAGGCGGCGCATCGGCCCGTCCGGCCTCCATGTAGCTGAACCGGTCGCCGGTATAGCGGGGGCGCGCGGCCTCCGGAATCGCGGCGAGGCGCAGCTCCGGCAGCGGAGGAACGGCATGGGCCGCGGGGGCCTGGGCTGATGCGGGAAGGGTCATCAGTGTCACCACCAGCAGGAGGGCAAACCGGATCATGGCCGCGGCAAAGCCCGCCAGCCGATGTCGCTCCGGCAGAAGCCCTCGGGCCAGTCGATCAGGCCGACGGCGCGGTAGGCGGCGGCGCGGGCCTCGGACAAGGTCTTGCCGGTGCCGCAGATGGTCAGGACCCGCCCGCCGGCGGCCCGGATCGTGCCATCCTCATCCTGCGTGGTGCCGGCATGGAACACGGTCACGTTCGGCACCGCGGCGGCGCGATCCAGGCCCCGGATGATGCTGCCGCGCTCCGGCGCCTCGGGGTAGCCGCGCGCGGCCATCACGACCGCCACGGCTTCGGTGTCGTTCCAGCGCAGGTCGAAATTGTCCAGCTCCCCATCACAGGCCGCCTGCAACGCTGGCAGCAGGTCGGAACGCAGCTTCAGCAGCAGCACCTCACATTCGGGATCCCCGAAGCGGGTGTTGAACTCGATCAGCTTTGGGCCGTCAGCGGTGAGCATCAGGCCGGCGAACAGAATGCCACGGAAGGGCATGCCGCGTTCCGCCATCTCGGCCAAGGCGGGGCGGATGATGCGATCGAAGGCGGCCTGTTCCAGCGCCGGTGGAAAGGCCGGCACGGGGGAGTAGCAGCCCATGCCGCCGGTATTGGGCCCGGTATCGCCGTCGCCGACGCGCTTGTGATCCTGCGCGGCTCCCAGCGGCAGTGCGGTTTCACCGTCGCAGAGGGCG
The DNA here is from genome assembly GCA_903918315.1 of uncultured Acetobacteraceae bacterium. Lineage (GTDB taxonomy): Bacteria > Pseudomonadota > Alphaproteobacteria > Acetobacterales > Acetobacteraceae > Rhodopila. The sequence goes on from CAIXEA010000057.1 coordinate 38,944, forward strand.
AACAGCGACACTTCCTCCCCGATCAGGCATTCTTCGATCACGACGGCCGCGCCGGCATCGCCGTGAACGCGGGCATCCATGATGGCGTCGATGGCGTTCAGGGCCTCTTCTTCCGTGGCGGCCACCACCACCCCTTTGCCGGCGGCAAGGCCGTCGGCCTTGATCACGATCGGCGCGCCGCGGCGGCGGACGAACGCGCGCGCGGCCTCGGCGTCTTCGAAGCGTTCCCAGCGGGCGGTGGGAATGCCGGCGGCGTCGGCGATTTCCTTGGTGAAAGTCTTGCTGCCCTCCAGCTGCGCGGCGGCCATCGATGGGCCGCAGCAGGGGATGCCGGCGGCTTCCATCGCGTCGGTCAGGCCCGCGACCAACGGGGCTTCCGGGCCGGGAATGACGAGGTCGATTTCGTTGTCCTGCGCGAAGGCGACCAAGGGCTCGAAATCCAGCACGCCGATGGGGACGCATTCGGCCACCGTCGCGATGCCGGGATTGCCGGGCGCACACCAGAGTTTGGTCAATAACGGGCTGGCCGAAATGGCCCAGCACAGCGCGTGTTCCCGCGCACCCGATCCCACAACCAGCACCCGCATGCGACACTCCCTCTGGCTCCGCGGCGCGGCTGTAGCATAGGTTGCGGCGATGGACGATTCATCCGGTTTCAACGATTGGCCCTGGCTGACGCCGGAGCGGGCGCGGGTCTACGCGGTCGTCGCGGTATTGGCCTTCCTTGGCACCCTGGCCGGGCTGCTGGCGGCCCTGAACGGGGGCTATGACCAGTCCGGCCTGCCGTTCGGGATGGATTTCGCCAGTTTCTGGGCGGCCTCGCGCCTGATCTGGGCGGGGCAGGGTGCCGGCGTCTACGTGCGGGCGCTGCATCAGGTGGCGCAGCTGCCGATCGTGCCGGCGCGGGAGTATGAGGCGTTTTTTTACCCGCCGCCCTATCTGCTGCTGTGCGCGCCGCTGGCCGCGCTGCCGTTCTTCGGCGCCCTGGCCGGATTCATGGGCGTGACTGGCGCGGCCTATGCCGCGGCGTTGCGGTGTGCCGCGCGCGCCCCCTTCGCGGTGCTGGCGGCGCTGGCGTTCCCGCCGGTCTTGCAGAACCTGATCGCCGGCCAGAACGCCATGCTCACGGCGGCGATTCTGGGCGCCGGCCTGACGCTGATGGACCGCCGCCCGCGGCTGGCCGGCGCGATCCTGGGGCTGATGGTCATCAAGCCGCATCTCGCCTTGGCGGTGCCCTTCGCGCTGGTGCTGTCGGGGCGGTGGCGGGTGCTGGTCTGCGCCGGGCTATCGGCCGCGGCTTTGATGGCCGTGAGCACCGCCGCCTTTGGCTGGGAGGCCTGGCGCGGGTTCGCCGTGGCCGCCAACACCGGACGGCAGACGCTAGAGGCCGGGCTGGTTCCGTTCAGCCGATTCCAGAGCGCTTTTGCCATCGCGCGGGGCTTCGGGCTGGGCGTTGGCCCGGCCTATTGGGTGCAGGCCCTTTCCATCGCCGGGGCATTCGCAGCGCTGGTCCGCGCGCGGCGCGGCCTTGTGTCCGCGGCGGTGGAGCGATCGATCATCGTGCTGGCAGGGCTGCTCATCACCCCGTTCGTGCTGGATTATGACCATGTCATCCTGGCCTTTACCCTGGTCTGGTTGCTGACCGCCTGGTCCGAGCGGGGTTTTCCGGCCTGGGGCAAGCCGATGCTGCTGGGGCAGTATCTGCTGCCGATGGCGGTGCTGTTCAATGCGCCGGGGCATGTGGGATGGCTGGGGGTGGTTGGGTTCCTTGCCTGGCTGCTGCATGGCATAGGATGGCGCCATGAATGAGCCGTCCCCCGTTTCGAATGTGCCCGAATATACCGTCTCGGAGGTGTCGGGCGCGGTCAAACGCACGCTGGAGTCGACCTTCGGCCGTATCCGCGTGCGCGGCGAAATCACCGAGCTGAAGCGCTACCCCTCCGGCCATATCTATTTTTCGCTGAAGGACGAAGGTGGCAAGATCGCCGGTGTGGTCTGGAAATTCTCGGTCCCCCGGCTGGGCATGCAGCCCGAGAACGGGGTGGAGGTGATCGCCACCGGCAAGATTTCCTCCTACGGCGAACGGTCATCGTATCAGCTGATCGTCGAGCGCATGGAATACGCCGGCGCTGGGGCGTTGCTGGCGCGGATCGAGGCCTTGCGCGTGCGCCTGGCGGCGGAGGGCCTGTTCGACGCCGCCCGCAAGCAGCCGCTGCCAGTGCTGCCCCGAGTGATCGGCGTGGTCAGCAGTGAGCGCGGGGCGGTGATCCAGGACATCCGCACCACGATTGCGCGGCGATTTCCCCGATCGATCCTGCTGTGGTCGGTGCCGGTCCAGGGCGACGGCGCGGCGGAGCAGATCGCGGCGGCCATCGCCGGCTTCGATGCCATCGCGCCCGGCGGGCCGGTGCCTCGGCCGGACGTGCTGATCGTCGCGCGCGGCGGCGGCAGCCTGGAAGACCTGATGGCGTTCAATGACGAGGGCGTGCTGCGCGCCGCCGGCGCCTGCCGCATCCCGCTGATTTCGGCGGTGGGGCATGAAACGGACACGACCCTGATCGACTTCGTGTCGGACCAACGCGCCCCCACGCCGACGGCGGCGGCGGAGATGGCGATCCCGGCCCTGGCCGATTTGCAGGCGGATCTCGCGCAGAAAGCGGCCCGGCTGGGCGGGGCGTTGAACCGGCTGACGCAGGACTGCCGGCTGCGGCTGTCGCGGGCGGAGCGGGGGTTGCCGGATCTGCCCGGCCTGCTGGGCGGGGCGCGGCAGCGGCTGGATGATCGGGCGGAGCGGCTGGTGATGGCGCTGCCCCGGCTGGTGGAGCGGCGCCGGGTGGCCTTGGGGCTTGCCGCGGGGCGGCTGCCGGACCTGCCGGCAATGCTGACGGCGGCGCGGGAGCGGGTACGCGATCGCGGCGTGCGGCTGATCCTGGCGCTGCCGGGGCTGGTGGCGACGCGGCGCTCGGGGCTGGATTTGGCCTCGCAACGGCTGCTGTCGGGGCTGCGGCAGTCCGTCGGTCTGGTGCACAACCGCGCCAATCGCGTGTTGGGTCGGCTGACGGATGCGCCGCTGCGGGCGTCCTTGCGAGAGGCACGGGCGCGGCTGGAGGGGACCGCGGCGCGGTTGGAGTCGGTGTCGCCGCTGGCGGTTTTGAGCCGTGGCTATGTGCTGGTCACGGATCGGGCCGGGTTGCCGGTGACGAGCGCCGCTGCGGTGCCGCCGGGGGCGCGGCTGGGGCTGAAGTTCGCGGATGGGGCGGTGAAGGTGACGGCGGATGGGGGGAAGGTGCCCTCGCGGCAGGGGAGTTTGGGGTTTTAGGCTGCGGTGATCCCGGTTTTGTGCTAGTCAGCCGCTATGGACCGGCCGGACATCATCGCCCGGCTGCGGGCGAACGAGGCGGCGCTGTTCGACGGCCCGGCGGATGCAGTGATATCAGACAAGGGTTGTCGAACCCGCGCAGGGTCAACGCATCCTTCGCACATCAGTCCCGTTGAGATCCCACTGATAACCTGCGTGTGGTCACAAACCGATCAAAATCCTTCATTTCCAGCCATTGACCGTACATGCCCAAACGCCGCCGGCGTGATGATCGGGATGCCCCGAAACGCTTCCAATACCAACAGATCGGCATCGCCGGACACAATCACGTCAGCTCGGCCGTTGACGGCGAGTTCCAGGAATTTGTCATCTTTCGGATCACGGCAGGCGGTGATTTGTTCAACGATCCTGACCAGTTCGGCCGAGGCGAAAATCCGACGAAGCCGCTCGGCAAACAGCGGCACTGTATGCGCGGCGATGCGCGGTCTTTCAAGGACCGCAAACACCTCTTGTTCCGTCGCTGTTGTCTTGAGAAGGCTGCCGAATCTTTCCACCCACCGCACGACCAAACCCGGCCACGATGTTTCCTTGAAGGCAGCGCTGACGAAGACATTGGTGTCGACGACGACCGTCATCCGAGGCGCGGCTGCACTTCATCCCGTTCTTCGTCGATGATGCGATCGATATCCGCGTCCGACCATCCTGCCGCGATCACACCCGGACGCGTCAAGCGGCGCACCTCAGCCAGCCAGTCGTCCGGTTCGATGGTGATCGTCACATGTTGGTCTGGGGCGATGCCACGGCGCGCGAGTTCGGCCGCCACCTGTCCGGCGGTGCTTTCGAAAAACTGCGGTTCCGCGACCTTCGTCATGCCATCCTCTCAGAAGCCACACGACGCCGAAGCCCGGCCAATAGCCGTCAGGCCGGGGCCGAGCCAACACTACACGATATTAGCCTGCCCAGTGACAGAGCGCCAAAGAATTTGCGAAGCCCATGGCTCGGAACTCAAGGTCGTTACCCCAACCCGCGTGCGCTACCCGGATGCAGCAGTGATCTGCGGCGATCCCGACGGTGCCAGCGACGTCATGGAACCCACGGCGGTGTTCAAGGTCCTCTCCCCCTCCACTGCCATGACCTATCGAATGGGTGGGAGGCAGAAGCCTTCAGCGGCCTGGACGCGATCATTCCCCTACCCGAAATTGGGATCACCCTGCCGCTATCCGCGCTCTACCCCCGTTAACGCTGGCCCGCCGCCCTAAACCGGCGCTACGCTCCCTCCCAATCAACAGGGAGGGATCAGACCATGGCCGAAATCCTTGGGCTGGGCGTGACCCATTCGCCATTGCTGCTGGGCACCGATGCCCGCATGGCCGGCATCACCGAGCGGGTGCTGCAAAGCCCCCGCTTGCCCGATCACCTCCGCACGCCCGCCGGCTGGCCCGAACCGATGCAGCATGAATGGGCGGAGCATCAGGCCGGCCGTGCCGCGCCCGCCCACCGCAAACGGGCCATCGACGGCTTCCGCGCCGCCCGGGCCGCGCTCGACGCTTTCAATCCCGACTTCGTGCTGATCTTCGGCGACGACCAGTACGAGAACTTCCGCGAAGACGGGGTCGCCCCGTTCTGCGTCTTCGCCCTCGACGCGGTGCAATCCCGCCCCTACCACCGCAACGGCACCGCCAATGCCTGGGGCGAACCGGCGGACACGCTGATCACCACCAAGGGCCATAAGGCCGGCGGCCGTTACCTGGCCGGCGCGCTGGTTGAGCAAGGCTTCGACATCACCTGGGCCTATCGCATGCGCCACGAGCACGGCCTGCCGCACGCCTTCATCAACGCCCTGCTGCTGCTGGATTACGACCGCAACGGCCTGCCCTGGCCGGTGCTGCCGTTCCATGTGAATTGCTACGGATCATCCACGATTTCCAAAAAGGGGGCCTTCGCGCATCTCGAAGGCACGCGCGCGGAAATCCCCGACCCGCCCGGCCCCACCGCCGCCCGCTGTTTCGATATCGGCGCGGCGACGGCGCGGGCGCTGGCGGCCTCCCCCTGGCGGGTGGCGCTGGTGGCGTCGTCGAGCTGGTCGCATTCGTTCCTGACCGGGAAGAACCACTATCTCTATCCCGATCTGGACTCCGACCGCGCCCGCTTAGCAGAACTGCGCAACGGGGACTTCGCCAGCTGGCGCGATCTCTCCACCGCGCAGTTGGAAGATGCGGGTCAGCAGGAGCTGCTGAACTGGGTCTGCCTCGCCGGTGCGATGGATGCGCTCGGCCGCAAACCCGGCTGGGCTGATCTGGCGGAGACGTATATCTTCGCGGCACCGAAGGCTTTCGCGGTGTTTAACCCGCCGGCATGAACCGATTGGACGCGCATGAACGCCAAACTCCGCACGATGCTCGGCATCGATTTCCCGCTGCTGGCGTTCAGCCACTGCCGTGATGTCGTGGCCGCTGTCAGCAAGGCCGGCGGCTTCGGGGTCCTGGGTGCGGCCAAATACACGCCGGAGGAGCTGGAGACCGAGCTGCGCTGGATCGACGATCATGTCGATGGCAAGCCCTATGGCGTCGATCTGCTGATCCCCGAGAACCTGTCGGTCCGCACCGGCGCCAATACCTCCACGGCGCAGCTGCTGGACCAGATCCCGGCCAAACACCGCGACTTCGTGCACGACCTGCTGCGCCGCCACGGGGTGGACCCGACCCGCGCCTTCGACGGCTACCACCGCGATGACCCCGACGCGCCGCCGCCCTACCAGTTCGAAACCGGGGAGCGGCTGATGGATGTCGCCTTCCGCCACCCGATCCGGCTGATCGCCAATGCGCTCGGCGTGCCTCCGGCCTCGATGCTGGAGCGTGCCAAGCGGTTCGGCGTGCCCTGCGCCGCCTTGGTGGGCGCGCGGGAGCATGCCATTCGCCAGGTCCAGGCGGGCGTGGACATCCTGGTCGCGCAAGGCACCGAAGCCGGCGGACATTGTGGGGAGGTGTCCACCCTCGTGCTGATCCCGGAGGTGCTCCGCGCGGTCAATGGCGCGGTCCCCGTCCTCGCCGCGGGCGGCATCGTCACGGGGCGGCAGATGGCGGCCTGCATGGCGATGGGCGCGGCCGGAGTCTGGACCGGCTCGGTCTGGCTGGCAACGACGGAGGCTGAAACCTCCCCCGTGTTCCGCGACAAGATGGTGGCGGCGCGGTCACGCGATACCGTGCGCTCCCGCGGCCGGACGGGGAAGCCGGCGCGGCAGTTGAAATCCGCCTGGACCGAGGCCTGGGAAGGCCCGGACAGCCCCGGCCCGCTGCCCATGCCGCTCCAAGGCCTGCTGAGCGAACCGGCGATGCAGCGGGTGAACCTGTCGGCCGAAGGCGGCAACGAGGCCGCCCGCGCGGTGGTCAGCTATTTCGTGGGCCAGGGCGTGGGGTTGATCGACAGCGTCCGATCCTCCCGCGCCGTGGTCACCGAATTCATGGAAGAATTCGCGGCAGCCCTGGACGACATGCGGGCCTTCGGGGACGGGGCCTGATTGCCGAAACGCCGCCCCCGTTCCATACGGTCTGCCTGATAACGAACAGGAGGAGCGAACCATGGACCTCAATCTACGTGGCAAAACGGCGCTGATCACCGGCGCGTCGAAGGGTATCGGCCTGGCCAGCGCCGAATGCCTGGCGGAGGAAGGCGTCAACGTCATCCTCGTCTCCCGCACCCAGGAAGACCTGGACGTGGCGCGGCAGAAGATCGCCTCGCGATTCAACGTGAACGTGCAAGTCCACGCCTACGACCTGTCCGACAGCCGCAACGTTGATCGGCTGGTGGCGGAGCACGCGGATATCGACATCCTCGTGAACAATGCCGGCGCCATTCCGGCGGGCGATCTACAGGCCATCACCGAGGACCGCTGGCGCGCCGCCTGGGACCTGAAGGTGTTCGGCTACATCAACATGTGCCGCCGCTTCTATGCCGAGATGAAATCCCGCCAGCGCGGCGTGATCGTCAATGTCCTCGGCGTGGCGGGGGAGAAGATGGACCGCACCTATATCGCCGGTTCCACCGGCAATGCGGCGCTGATGGCGTTCACCAAGGCGCTGGGCGGGTCCGCGGGGGATGACAAGCTGCGCGTGGTCGGGATCAATCCCGGCGCGATCGCCACGGACCGTTTGATCACCATCATGAAAGTTCGCGCCAAGGACCGGTTCGGTGACGAGAACCGCTGGGAAGAACTGATGCGGCCGCTGCCCATGGGCCGCGCCGGCACGTCGGAGGAAATCGGCTGGATGGTGGCGTTCCTGGCCTCGGAGAAGTCCGCCTACACCACCGGCACGATCGTCACGATCGACGGCGGCGCGGCGAACCGGGGGCCGATGTTCTGAGTTACAAGGACATCAACATGGGCTTGCGAACTGGGTCCCCATCAAGGCGCGGCCTCCGCCAATTAAGTTTTATATCAAACTTATTCGGCGGGTAATATTGATTAATCGCCGGGACGGGGTCATTGGGGACTGTGCCCCGGTCCCGGCATCATGAATGCCAAATGGCTGAGACGACTGAGATAAGCGTCAGAATCGTCGAAATCGTAGCCATTACCGATGATACGAGGATCCAGCTAACCATTTTTTTGGTGTAGGCCGCAGTTTTAACCGTTGCCATCGCAGCATCTATTTGGCTTGCAGCCTGCCTTCGAAGGATTTCGATCCTGTACGTCTCTTGCGTGCTGTTTGAGACTTCTGCGAACCGATTTGAGAGAGCGTCGAGAGACATTCCCCTCAGGGCATGGCCCACTGAATTTTGGCCGCTCATTTGCTTACCTTTTTTGCTTGCTGGTTCACGATCAAACTTTCGGCATATTTGATACCTTCCGTCGTTAGCTCCCATACCCCGTGTTCAAAATCACTCTTGAATAATCCCTCTTTCATCAAATGGTACCTGTTCCATTGCGTCGCGTTCCACCAGCGTGGATTTCCGGAAGCTGAGACTGGCCGCATCTCACGGCTGCCCAGCTGCGGCACAATATTACCTTCCATTGCCTCTCGTACCTGTTGTGCTCGTGCGCGCCCACCGAGCGCGTATAGCGTCTGCACAAGCGGTATGCGGAAGAATTTCTGTGGCAATTGAGAGCCCGAAGTCACTGCCCTGGCGGGATCGGACTCCACATGTTCCTGCGGCTCAGCCATCGGCGCGGCCTCGACGCCTAGTTTGAGATCCAAGGCATCGAGTGCGCGGCAGATGACTGCGTCCGGCGTATCGACGAAGGGGGCCGCGTGACTCTGGAGTCTCGTGAAAGTCTCATCGGAAATCCGAACAACCGGCATGTGCTACTCCCTTGGTATGCCCATTCTAATAATCCCTGTAATCCTGTTACGTAAATTGGTCAAGATGATTTTTTGAACGATGCGAAGTGCTTGAATTTCGTCTTACTTCGTCTTACTATCGCCCCATGGGCACCACGCTCCTCTCCTCCAAAGGTCAGGTCATCCTCCCAAAAGCGGTGCGGGATGCTCATCGCTGGGCGCCCGGCATGGCCTTTTCGGTCGAGGACATGGGGGATGGCGTCCTTCTGCGCCCGATCAAAACGATCCCCCCTAGCCGGCTGGACGACGTCGCCAGCTGCCTGAGCACCCCCGGCCCGGCGCATTCATTGAAAGACATGGACGCCGCGATCGAAACCGAATTGCGGGCGCGGCATGATCGCGGCCGATACTAACATCGTCGTCCGTCTGCTGACCGGCGACGACCCCGAGCAAGCGGCCCGGGCGCGCCGCTTATTCGAAACCGAGACGGTCTTTCTGCCAAAAACCGTGATGCTGGAAACCGAGTGGGTGTTGCGCCGTCTGTATCGCAAAGACGCCGGCGCCATCATTGACGCCTTGCTGGGATTGGCATCCCTGCCAAATACACGCTGCGAGGACGAAACGGCTATTCTCCAGGCCCTTGCCTGGAACCGTCAGGGCCTGGATTTCGCCGATGCGTTGCATCTGGCCTCCAGCCGCATCGCGACGGGTTTCACCACCTTCGACCGCGCCTTGATCCAGCGTGCCCCTTCGAAGGCCGCCGCCCCCTGTGAACCGTCGTAGCCTCGGCCACCCACTTCCCCAAATCCGCCAGCCGCCGCATACGCTTCTCCCATCAACCAACCAGGAGAAGCGAACCATGGACCCCAAAGGCAAAGTCGCCGTCATCACCGGCGCCAGCGGCGCGATCGGCCGCGCGACCGCGCAGCGCCTCGCCGAGGCCGGCGCGCGCATCATCGTCGGCTACAACAACAACGCCGCCGAGGCGGAGAAGATCGCCGCCGCGCTCCCCGGCTCCGGCCATCGCGCGATCCGCATTCCCGTCACCGACTCCGCCGTCATCGCCGCGGTCGCGGCCGAGGTGGAGCGGGATTTCGGGCGCTGCGACGTGTTGGTCAATTCCGCCGGTTTTACGAAAATGGTGCCGCACGCCGATCTGAATGCGCTGACGGATGATCTGATCGATTCGATCTTCGCGGCCAATGTGCGGGGGCCTTTCGCGATGGTGCGGGCCTTCGCGCCGCTGATGAAGAAGTCGGGCGATGCAGTGATTGTCAACATCTCCTCCGTTGCCGCGATCACCGGCTCGGGCAGCAACATCGCCTATGGCGGCTCCAAAGCCGCGGCCGACACGATGGCGCTGTCACTGGCCCGCGTGCTGGGGCCGGAGATTCGGGTGCTGACCGTCTCCCCCGCCGCCGTGGATACCGCCTTCGTGCCTGGCCGCACCACCGCCATGGTGGAAAAGGCCGCTGCCAGCACGCCGCTCAAGCGCGTGGTGGTGGCTGATGAGGTCGCGCAGGCGGTCATGGCCGCGGTGACGCATCTGACCTCCACCACCGGCTGGGTCATCCCGGTCGACGGCGGCAAACTCGTCGGCTGAGGCGGCGGACGATCCGTCCCAACAGGGTGCGCGGCCAGCGGTCGCGCACCCGTTGCGGCCAGGCGCGCCGTGCGTAGGCGGCGTGCTCCGCGTCGAGCCGGGCGCAGGCCCGGGCGAACAGCGCGGGCCCATCCAGGCCGCGGGCCTGCTCCCAGCCCTTCAGCAGATCGACCATGTCATAGATGGCGCGCAGCACGGCGACGGCCTCCGGATAGCCATCCGCGGTGGAGGTCTTGGTCCGCGCCATCCAATGGTCGATCCGCGCATGCGCGAAGCCTGCCAGGTCCCGCGCCGCCTCGCCCATGTTCACCTGGTCCGGGCCGGCTCGGTCGGGGCGGGATGTGTAACGGTTGGTGCGTTCGATCCAGCCGGCGACGTCGGGGTGGGACAGATGATGGATGCAGGCCCCGGTTTCGACCGGGATATGCATCAAGCGGTCCGACACCGGGTGAATCCCGCCATGGACCGTGCCCGTGAAGCGGACGCTGCCGCGGCGGAACAGCCGTACATGATGTTCGGGCCAGTAATAAGCGGCCTCGTCATGCAGGCCTATGATATAGTGACGTAACGGAAAAGCGTAGATATCGGCCCGCGGGCGGCGGACCTGCTCCTGGATGAAGGTGGTCGCGACGGGGTTCAGACATTCATCATCGTCAAGGAACAGAATCCAGTCATGCGCGCATAGCGACAGCGCGTGCACCCGGGTCTCCTCGACCGTCGGGGTCCAGGGGACGGTGACCACCGACGTCGCCAGGCGGGTGGCGACGGCCACGGTGTCGTCGGTGGACGACTTGTCCACCACGATCAGTTCATCGGCGAAATGCAACGCGCGCAGGCAGGTTCCCAGAATGGGCGCACGGTTGTAAGCCACCACGAAGGCGCTGATCTTCGGTCTGCCTTGCATCCTGACTCATCCCTGCGTTGCGGGTCAGGGCAGCATGCGTCAGTCATCGTTAAGAAAGAGTAAACGCAAGCCTAATTCAGCCGGGCCCGCAGCAGGCCCATGGCCGTGCGAACCTGGGCGGCGGCGTCACCCTCGGGAACCAAGGTCAGGAACCGCTCGTAACAGCGCAGCGCGGCACCGACGCGATCCAGCCCTTGGTTCATCAGCGCGGTCTGGCGCCAAAGCTCGGCATGATCGGGGGCGAAGCGCAGCATGTCCTCCGCGCAGGTCAAAGCGGCCTCGGGTTGGTTCGCCTGCAGCCGGCGGGTCATGATGTTGTTCTGCAGGCGCAGCAGCACCCGTCTTGCCCCCATCGGGCGCAACAGGCCGGGGCGCAGTTCGGCGGTCTCCCCCTCCACCCGGCGCAGCAAAGCCCGCAGGTCGCGCACCGTCAGGGGGGTGCCGCCGTGGAACACGTCGAGGATGGATTGGGTCTTTTCGCCTTGCAGCGCCACCAGGAAATGCGCGGGAAAATCCACCCCGTGGCCGTCCCACCCGGCGGCATGGGCGGCATGCAGCCAGATCACGCCCAGCGCCACAGGCAGGCCGCGCCGGCGCTCGGTCACACGGATCAGATTGGCATTGGCGGGGTCGTCATAGGTTTCCGCGTCGCCCTTGTAGCCGAACCGCCCCCCCAGCAGACCCGACAGCGCCACCGCCCGCGTCGCCAGATCGGCGTCAAGGAGTGTGCTGGCCAAAGCGGCGGTGGCGCGGGCCACTTCCGACAAGTGCGCCCGGGCGGACTCCCAGTCAGCGTCTGGGGTGTCCACCCGGGCGAGTTGCAGGGCCGCATCGGCGATGTCGATTTCCGAGTCCGGAAGCTGGCCAATCGCGTCCAGCGCGTCTCTCGGATCCGACATTTGGCAGGCTTATTCCGCCGCTGCTTGCGGCAGATAGATTTCCTTGCCCTTTTCGGCGAACTCGCGGGACTTCTCCTCCAACCCGACCATCCGTTCGGCTTCGACGCGCAGATCCTGGGTGATCTTCATCGAGCAGAACTTCGGCCCGCACATGGAGCAGAAATGCGCGACCTTGTGCGCTTCCTTGGGCAGGGTTTCGTCATGGAACGACCGCGCGGTGTCGGGGTCCAGGGCGAGGTTGAACTGATCCTCCCACCGGAACTCAAACCGGGCGCGGCTGACGGCGTCGTCGCGCAGCTTCGCGGCCGGATGACCCTTGGCCAGGTCAGCGGCGTGCGCGGCGATGCGGTAGGTGATGACGCCGGTCTTGACGTCGTCGCGGTTCGGCAGGCCCAGATGCTCCTTGGGTGTGACGTAGCAGAGCATCGCCGTGCCGTACCAGCCGATCATGGCGGCGCCGATGGCGGAGGTGATGTGGTCGTAGCCGGGTGCGATGTCGGTCGTCAGCGGCCCAAGTGTGTAGAACGGGGCTTCGCCGCATTCGCGCAGCTGCTTGTCCATGTTCTCTTTGATCTTGTGCATCGGCACGTGGCCGGGGCCTTCGATCATGACCTGGCAGCCTTTCTGCCAGGCGACCTGGGTCAGCTCGCCGAGCGTCTCGAGCTCGCCGAACTGCGCCGCGTCATTGGCGTCGGCGTTGGAGCCGGGGCGCAGACCGTCGCCGAGCGAGAAGGAGACGTCATACTTGCGCATGATGTCGCAGATCTCGTCGAAGCGTTCGTACAGGAAGGATTCCTTGTGCTTCGACAGGCACCACTTGGCCATGATCGAGCCGCCGCGGGACACGATGCCGGTGACGCGCTTGGCGGTCAGCGGCACGTATTTCAGGCGGACACCGGCATGGATGGTGAAATAGTCGACGCCCTGTTCCGCTTGCTCGATCAGCGTGTCCTTGAACACTTCCCAATCCAGCTTGGTCGGGTCGCCATCGACCTTTTCCAGCGCCTGATAGATGGGGACGGTGCCAATGGGGACGGGGGAGTTGCGCAGGATCCAGCCGCGGATGTTGTGGATGTTGCGGCCGGTGGACAGGTCCATGACGGTGTCCGAGCCCCAGCGGGTGGCCCAGACCAGCTTTTCCACTTCTTCGGCGGCGCCGGAGGTGACGGCGGAGTTGCCGATATTGCCGTTGATCTTCACCAGGAAGTTGCGGCCGATGATGACCGGTTCCAACTCGGGGTGGTTGATATTGGCCGGGATGATGGCGCGGCCGCGGGCGATTTCCGAGCGCACGAATTCCGGGGTGATGAAGGCGGGGATCGCGGCGCCGAAGCTTTCGCCATCGGCCACGCGGGCTTCCGCGCCCTCGATCATCTTGGTGCGGCCCATGTTTTCGCGATGGGCGACGTAGATCATCTCCTCCGTGATGATGCCGGCTTTGGCATATTCATACTGGGTGACGATCTGGCCGGGCTTGGCGCCGTAGATGGGGATGGTGGCCGGGCATTCCGGAACCAGCTTGTCCTGGCCGATATTGCCGTTGTCTTCCGGCTTCACCGCGCGCGGCTGGATCCGATCGAATCCGCGCTTCGCGAGCCATTCCGCCCGTATCGGCGGCAGACCGGCTTCCAGGTCGATCGTCACACCGGTTTCGGTGTAGATGCCCGAGCAATCATAGGCGCGGTAGGGCTCTTCTTTGGCGGAGGGGTCCAGCGCGATCTCGCGGAACGGCACCCGAATATCGGGGCGGCCTTCCGGGCTGGTGTAGATTTTACGCGAACCGATGATCGGGCCGGTGGTGACCGAACTCGGGCGGGCGGCGGACTTCGTCTGGACCGTCATGGACCTCTCCTTGGGCGTCGTCTGCGGGCGTACGGCGGACGGACGAGGGGCATGGAGCGCGGTCCCCGTCCCTACGCCGGCATGACCCGGTTCAGGTTCAAGGGTCACCGTGCCCCCGGCAGGTCCGGGCGTGACGGTCTCTCAGCCCCCAGTGGCGGGGCTCCCCTCGGCGAACGGCAATATTGCGGCGGGTTGGGGTGGGTGTCAAACGGCGTTTGAACAGGGCGTGTGGCGCCAGCGCGCACCGGATTGTCTTGACTGGCCCCTGGCGTTCCCCGGGTCATTGTATTAAGTATAATTCGTATTTGACTTGGGGTGTTACATGAAGTTACAATCAATGATTGCGGCGACCGCGATCGTATTCTTGACTGGCGTGAGAGTCGCGTCGGCAAATCTGATCATCACCCCCTATTTCGACAGTTCGGTCACGAGTGCTCAACAAGCCGAAATCATGTCGGTGATTGAATTTTACGAAGCGAGCTTCGCCGACCCGATCAATGTGAGCATCGAGTTCAGCACCGTTGCCAGCGGGGGCGGATCAAGCGCGGCCGGCAATTACCTTGAAACCCCAACCCAGGTTATGGCCCTCATGAGCGCGGACGCCAACGCGCACCGGGACAATACCGCGATCCACGAGGCTCTGCGCTATTTTCTGGCCGGCAACACCGCCCAGCAGTATGTGCTGACGTCGGCCAACTGCCGGGCTCTGGGGGGCACGGCGTGTGCTGGCAAGATCAGCGGCACGGGATCGGTCGTCCAGAGCGGGCTGGATGGGTTCGTCAATATTGGCGCGAGTTCCTACGTCAATCAGCAGGTGATCGAACATGAGATCGATGAAATCCTGGGTATCGGCGGGGCGGGTTCAGTCGTTGGTGTCACATCCGTCATCAATGGTTTGACCACTCTGCGGATGTTGGATCCCTACCGCTACGCCGCGCCCGGCAGGCCCAGCCTGACGTCGAGCACATCGGCGACCGCCTACCTCTCCTTCGACGGCGGCGTGACCAACATCGCCAACTTCAACCAATCAGGCTTCGGTGACTACGGCGATTTCACCATTTCCCCCTGTTATGCGCAGAGCTACGGAACCTGCGCGCCCTATGAACCCGTTAGCCTGACCTCGCCGGAGGGGATCACCCTGCAGGCCATCGGCTATGATGCCGTGCCAGTGGTCAGTAACACGTCCGCGCCGGAACCGCTGACACTGTCGATTCTGGGCATCGGCCTGGCCGGCCTGGCCGGTGCCAGGTCCAAGGGTCACCGTGCCTCTGGCGGGGCGCTCCGCGGCGGATTGAGTGGGGTGTGAGACGGTGCTTGTGCCCGGCGTGTGAAGCCACGGTTCATCACATTATCACGCCGGGCCCCTATCGTTCCCAGGATCATTCCGCTAAATATGCCGTTGTTGTTTTTGAAGAGGTGTAGCATGCGTTTGCAGGTTTTGAGCGCGGCGGCGGCGATCGCATTGCTGGCTGGCGCGGCACCCGCATCCGCCAATCTGATCATCACGCCCTATTTCGACAGTTCGGTCACGGGGACCCAACAAACTGCCATCCTGGCGGCGATCGGGTTTTACGAAGCGGCATTCACCAATCCAGTCAATGTGAGCATCGAGTTCGCCACCGGCGCCGGTGGCGGCGGATCCAGCAACACCGTCGCTTATTATACAACCTCGGCCCAGATTCAGGCCCTTTTGGCCGCGGATGCCGTCGCGCACCCCGGCAATACCGTGCTCAGCAATGCGCTGCCCTATTTCCTGACCGGCAACACCGCCCAGCAGTTCCTGGTCAATTCCGCCGATTGCCGGGCTCTGGGTGGGTCGTGCCTGGGCACGATCGCCGGCACTGGCTCGGTCGCGCAAACCGGGCTGGATGGGATCGTCACGATTGGATCGAGTGCCTATGGCAACGCCCAGGTGATCGAACATGAAATCGATGAGGTCCTGGGCATCGGCGGGCCAGGCACGATCCTGGGTGGCTCGACGGTCAACAATGGTTTGACCACCCTGCGGATGTTGGATCCTTACCGCTACACCGCGCCTGGCACGCCCAGCCTGACAACCAGCGCGGCGGCGACGTCCTATTTCTCATTGAACGGTGGCGTGACCGACATCGTCAACTTCAACCAATCCGGCGGTGGGAGTGACTACGGCGATTTCACGACATCCCCCTGTTATGTGCAGAGCTACGCGGTCTGCGGGAATTTCGCCCCGCTCAGCCTGACCTCGCCGGAGGGGATCGCCCTGCAGGTCATCGGCTACGATGCCGTGCCGGAACCGGTGACACTGTCGATTCTGGGCGTGGGTCTGGCCGGCCTCGCTGGCCTTTCGCGCCGCCGCGCGAACGCCTGATCCGTCCCAGGCGTCTCTGAACAGAGGGCGTGGCCCCCTGTTCAGAGTTCGTCGATCAGGCCGCCACCGCGAGCCCGTCGGCCACCGTGAACGCTGCCTCGGTCTTCTCCCGGATCTCCGCTACCGTCACACCCGGCGCGATATCCACCAGGCGCATCCCGCCATCCTTGCCCTTGGCCGCGATCTCGAACACACCGAGTTCCGTGATCACCAGATCCACCACACCCGCGCCGGTCAGCGGCAGGGTGCAGCGCTTCAGCAGCTTGGGCTTGCCGCCCGCCGTGTGCTCCATCAGCACCACCACACGGCGCACGCCGGCCACCAGGTCCATGGCGCCGCCCATCCCCTTGACCATCTTGCCGGGGATCATCCAGTTCGCCAGATCGCCATTCTCCGCCACCTGCAAGGCACCGAGGATGGAGATGTTGATGTGCCCGCCACGGATCATGGCGAAGCTGGCGGCGCTGTCGAAGAAGCTCGTCGTCGGCAGCTCCGTCACCGTCTGCTTGCCGGCGTTGATCAGGTCCGCGTCTTCCTCGCCCTCATACGGGAAGGGGCCCATGCCGAGCATGCCGTTTTCCGACTGGAACTGGATCGACATGCCATCCGGCACGTGATTGGCGACCAGCGTCGGGATGCCGATACCGAGGTTGACGTAGAAGCCGTCTTGCAATTCGCGGGCGGCGCGGGCCGCCATTTCGTCGCGAGTCCAGGGCATGTTTGCTCTCCTTAGAGCGGGATGACCGGAGGTGGAACCACCGGAGGTCTGAATCCCGCGATCAACTCTTAGGTACGCTTGCGCACGGTGCGCTGTTCAATCCGCTTGTCGATCGTCGTCAGCGGCACAATGCGCTTGACGAAGATGCCGATGGTGATGATGTGGTCGGGGTCGATCGCACCCGGCTCAACCAGATGCTCGACCTGCGCGACCGTCATGTCGCTGGCGGTGGCCATCATCGGGTTAAAGTTCCGGGCGGTCTTGCGATAGACCAGATTCCCCTCCGGGTCCGCCTTCCACGCATGAATAATCGACAGATCGGCGCGCAGCCCGCGTTCCATCACATATTCGCGGCCGTCGAAGACCTGCGTGGGCTTGCCCTCGGCAATCTGGGTGCCGGCGCCGGTGGCGGTGAAGAAGGCGGGAATGCCGGCTCCGCCCGCGCGGATACGTTCGGCCAGAGTCCCTTGCGGGTTGAACTCGATCTCCAGCTCGCCGGCCAGGAACTGCTTGGCGAAGGTGGCGTTTTCGCCGACATACGAGCTGATCATCTTCCGCACCTGCCGCGTTTGAAGCAGCAGGCCCAGACCGGCGTCGTCAATGCCGGCGTTGTTGGAGATGATGGTCAATCCCTTCACGCCCTTGGCGCGGATCGCCTCGATCAAGGTGTTGGGAATGCCGCACAGGCCGAAGCCGCCGGACATGATCGTCATGTCGTCACGGAGGACATCGGCCAAAG
This sequence comes from uncultured Acetobacteraceae bacterium, assembly GCA_903918315.1. Lineage (GTDB taxonomy): Bacteria > Pseudomonadota > Alphaproteobacteria > Acetobacterales > Acetobacteraceae > Rhodopila. The sequence goes on from CAIXEA010000057.1 coordinate 56,594, forward strand.
CCGATACCGCATCCGGGTAGATTTTATTGACTGCCATTCAGTCCTCTTTTGGCTTGGAGCTTAAGTGAGTTCGACGGTGAAGCCGGCGTCCCGCATCGCCTCCGCCAGGGCTGCCGCGGGGACGGAGCTGGCGATCACGACATGCTTGGTTTCCAGATTGGCATCCACCGTCGCGGCGGCGTCCAGATCCTGGACCGCCCCGGTGATGGCTTTGACGCAGCCGGAACAGGTCATGTCGGAGACGCGGAATTGGGCCATATCGCTATTCCTGTATGATCGCGACAGCGCGGGTCCACCCGGCCGAGGCGCGGTGAATCTTGACCGGGAAGCAAACGACCTCAAACCCGTCGGGCGGCAGCAGTTCGAGGTTGTGCAGCTTTTCCAGATGCGAGTAGCCGATCTCGCGGCCGGCGCGGTGGCCTTCCCAGATGAGTTCGGCATTGCCGGTGGCCGCGACCTGCTGGCGGGTCAATGAGAACGGGGCGTCCCAGCTCCAGCCATCCGTGCCGACCAGGCGCACGCCGCGTTCGAGCATCCACATGGTCGCCGCCTTGCCCATGCCGCAGCCGCGATCGACGTAATCATCCTCCCCATAGCGGGCGCCGGCGGCGGTGTTGACCACGACGATGTCGAGCGGGCGCAGCGTGTGCCCGATGCGCTTCAGTTCCGCTTCTACATCGCCCGGCGTGGCGACGTAACCGTCCGGCAGGTGCCGGAAATCCAGCTTCACGCCCTGCTGGTAACACCATTCCAGCGGCACCTCATCGATGCGCCAGGATGGCTCCCCGCCCGGCTTCAAAGCGTGGTTCATGGTGGAGAAATAATGGTACGGGGCATCCAGATGGGTGCCGTTATGGGTGCTGATCTGCACCCGCTCAACCGCGGCATATTCACCGTTCGGGAGCTGATCCACCGACACGCCCATGTATTCCGCCATGGCCGGGGCGGTCTGGTGGTGGTCCAGATACTCGATCTTCGGCAGCGAATGCGGCGGATCGCTCTTGATGCCGGCCTTCAGCGGCACGGAGATATCGATCAGGCGGCGTGGCATGGTCGGTTTCCTATGGTTTTTTTCGTTGGACG
>CAIXEA010000058.1 GCA_903918315.1 uncultured Acetobacteraceae bacterium
AGATGATGGGCCGCGCCGGCGTTTTGTTTGAACAGGATCGAGGAGCTTCGAAATGGCAGTCACAACCTTCAAAGTCGGCGACACCACCATCCACCGCATCGTGGAGCAGGAAGGGCCGTTCTTCGACCCGCTGACCTTCTTCCCCGGTCTGACGCAGGACGTGCTGGACGAAAACCGCGGCTGGATGACCGATGGCGGTTACCTCGACCGCAAGACCGGTGAACTGGTGCTCTGCATCCAGTCCTACCTGGTGCAGACGCCGCACCACACCATCCTCATCGACACCTGTGTCGGCAACCACAAGCCGCGCCCCACCCGCCCGTTCTGGAACATGATGAACACCGACCAGTTCGAAAAGAACCTGGCCGCCACCGGCGTGTCGGTGGATCAGATCGACTACGTCATGTGCACGCATCTGCATGTCGATCATGTCGGCTGGAATACAAAGCTGGACAACGGCCGCTGGGTCCCGACCTTCCCCAAGGCGAAATACGTGTTCTCCGACAAGGAGCTCGCCTACTGGACCGAGGCGGAACAGAAAGACCAGGCGATGGCGCCGTGGATCACCGACTCCGTGCTGCCAATCGTGGCGGCGAAGCGGGAGGAGGTTGTGAAAAGCGACCATCAGTTCAACGATCTCGTGAAGCTCATTCCCACCCCCGGCCACACCATCGACCATTTCTCCGTCCAGGTCGGCAAGGCCGGCGCGGATGCGGTGATCACCGGCGACATGATCCATTCGCCCTTGCAGGCGCGCTATCCGGATCTGGGGATGCGGGTCGATTACAACTCCCCGCAGGCCGGTGAGTCGCGGCGCAAACTGTTCAGCTGCCTGTGCGAGACGTCCACTCTGGTCTGCACGGCGCATTTCCCGTCCCCGTCGACCGGGCGGATCAAGCGCTGGGGCGAGGGGTTCAAATTCGAAGGGGTGTAATACCAACCGGCGAAACGATTGACTCATACCCCATTCGTCATGGCCCGGACACGCCCTACTGGATTCACACATCGCGGGAACGATTTTTGCTTGCGCTGCTCTACACCGTCATGGCCCGGCTTGTCCGGGCTACCGATCGCGGCACGATGCAGGCGGCGGTGGTCCGGACAAGCCGGGCCATGACGAATGGGCGCGGAGCGGAGCGGGATCGGTCAAAGGTTAAGGCGGCTGGTATAAGCACCCATCCAGGCGTTCTGACTAACCCTTCACCCAGAACCGGTTGGTCGCGGCCTGGGTCGCGGCCCAGGCCTCCAGCGCATGGAGCGTCGCCTCCGCTCCGCCCTGGCGGCGCGCATCGGCCCGCGTTGCCACGCATTCGATGACCGCGCAGCCGAAGCCGATGACGCTCAGCGCGGTGGAGATCAGCCGCCCATCGCGGTGGCAGCCAAAGAAGGCGCGGGGCTCGGGGATCGTCGTGAGGATCCGGGTGTTCACCGCCCGGCGGTTCTCGGTGATCGCGCCGAGGTAAACCTCTTGCCACGCCGGCTCGTTACTGTGGTATTGTACGGTGTCAGTTGGACACGGCCGTGCCTGGATCGTTTTCACCATGGTCAGCGTCGCTTCGGATTGCTGATAGTCCCGGTTTTTCAGCAGGCCATCCAGATCATTGAAATCGTATGTTTGCACCCGGCACACGGCCCCCTTGGCGCGGTATAGCGCCTCCGCCCGGTCCAGCGCCGTGGCGGGGTCGGTGCCGGTGAAATCAACCGTGGACACCGAATTCGCCCGCTGCGACCCGCCGCCGGAATAGCGCCAGAGCCAGCCGTCGATCGTCTGGGTTTCGAACGCCGGCCAGGCCTTCACGTGGCAGCGTTCCATCGCAATCAGGTCGTCTCGTGTCATGCCGCCAATCCCGCGCTGTGGCCGCTGGCCCAGGCCCACTGGAAATTGTAGCCGCCCAGCCAGCCCGTGACATCCATCGCCTCACCGATGACGAACAGGCCGGGAACGGTCTTCGCCTCCATCGTGCGCGACGACAATGCGCCGGTGTCGATGCCGCCGAGCGTGACCTCGGCCTTGGCATAGCCCTCGGTGCCCGAGGGTGTGACCTGCCAGGCTTTTAATGCGCTGCCCAAAGCCAGCAGGGCTTTGTCCTGGATATCCGCCATCGGCCGCGCCGCGATGGCGTCGGGGGCGAAGACATCGGCGGCCCGCTGCGGCATGGCTTCGTGCAGCAGCGTGCGCAGGCTGGCCTTCGGCCGGGCGCGTTTGCGCGCGATCAGGAAATCGGGCGCCAGGTCCGGCAACAGGTCGATGCTCAGCCCATCCCCCGGCCGCCAGACCGAGGAGATCTGCAGGATCGCCGGCCCGGACAGGCCGCGATGGGTGAACAGCATCGCTTCGCGGAAGGCCTTGCGGCCAATCCGGGCCACGACCTCCAGCGAAACGCCGCTGAGCGGTTGGGTGCGGCTGAGCAGGTCCTCGGGGACGGTCAAGGGCACCAGGCCCGGCCGGGTCTCGGTCATCGGCAGGCCGAAGTGCCGCGCGATAGTGTGCGACAGGCCCGTGGCCCCCATCTTCGGGATCGACAGGCCGCCGGTGGCGAGCACGATGGACTCCGCCCCAATGGTGCCGGCCGCGGTCTGGATCTGGAAGCGGGGCCCGCCGCCCGCCGCGTGCACGACGGCCGCGATCCGTTGGCCGACGCGAATCGCCACCCCGGCGGCCGCGCATTCATCCAGCAGCATCGCCAGGATCCGCTTCGCCGACACGTCGCAGAACAGCTGGCCGAGGGTCTTCTCATGCCAGGCGATCTGGTGCTTCTCCACCAGCGCCAGGAAATCGCGCGGCGTAAAGCGCGACAGGGCGGATTTGCAGAAATGCGGGTTGGCTGAGAAAAACCGGTCCGGGGCGGTATGAAGATTGGTGAAATTGCAGCGCCCGCCGCCGGAGATCAGGATCTTGGCGCCAGGCTTGTCCCCATGTTCGAGTACCAGCACACGCCGGCCGCGCCGCCCGGCGGTAAAGGCGCAGAACAGCCCGGCTGCCCCGGCGCCGAGGACGACGACATCGAAGGTTTCGGTTATGTCAGCCGCTCCAGCACCAGCCGCGCGACATCGCCGGGCGTGGCGGCGATGGCATCGGCGCCGGAGGCTTCCAGCTCCGCCTGCCCGCCATAGCCCCACAGCACGCCGATGGGCCGGATGGTGTTGTGGCGGGCGGCATGCATGTCATGCAGCCGGTCGCCGACCATGACGCAGGCGGCGGGGGTGAGGTTTTCGACAGACAGGATATGCGCCAGCAGGTCCTGCTTCTCGTCCAGGCCCCCACCGGGGAGGGCGCCGTACACCGCCCTCATGGATGACCGCAGGCCGAGGTGATCGATCACCCGGTCCGCGAAATCCCGCCGCTTCGACGTCGCGACCAGCATCGTCACGCCGGCCTGGGCGAACTGGTCCAGCATGCCCGGGATGCCCGGATAGACGGAGCAGTCGTAAATCCCGATCTCGGAATAGCGGGCCCGGTAGATCGCGACCGCTTCCTCGACCCGGGTGTCGCCATACTGGTCCAGCAGCCGCGCCATCGACACCGCGATCGGTGGCCCGACCGCCCAGGTCAGGTCGCCGCAGGCGGCCGCGTCCAGCCCGAGTTGCCCCAGGGTGAAGCGGAAGCTGGCGGCGATGCCTGGCCGGGAGTCCGACAGCGTGCCGTCCAGGTCCAGAAGGACGGTGCTCACGCGGCCTTCGGCCGGGTGAACAGGCCGCCCATCTTCGCCAGCACCGCCAGGTGATCGTCGGCGCTGCCATAGAGCTGCTCGATCATCGTCATGCGCTTGAACGAATGCCCGACCGAATATTCCTGCGTCATGCCGATCCCGCCATGCAGCTGGATCGCCTCCTGCCCGCAATGCTTGCCGGAGCGGCCGATCTGGACCTTGGCGGCGGCGATGCCGCGCTTGCGCTCAATGGGATCGTCCTCGGACGCCATGATGGCGGCGAAAACCGCCATGCTGCGCGCCTGTTCAAGGGCCACCAGCATATCGACCGAGCGGTGCTGCAGCACCTGGAAGGAGCCGATGGCGCGGCCGAACTGCTTGCGGGTCTTGAGGTATTCGAGCGTGGTGTCGTGCATGACCTGCATGGTGCCGACGGCCTCGGCGCACAGGGCGGCGATGGCTTCGTCGATCACATGCTCGATCAGCGGCAAGGCATGCTCAGACACGATGTGATCGCCGTTGACGCGCACGCCGGTCAAGGTTAGTTCCGCCGCCCGCAGCCCGTCCTGCGTCGGGTAGCCGCGCCGGCTCAGGCCGGGTGCGTTGGCGTCCACGAGGAACAGGCCGATGCCGTCCTGATCCCGGCGTCCACCCGCGATGCGGGCGGTGACGAAGATCTTGTCGGCGCAGTCACCATGCAGCACCACGCTCTTGGCGCCATCCAGGACATAGGCGCTGCCATCTTTACGGGCGGTGGTGGTGACATCGTTCAGATTGTAGCGCGACTGACGCTCGACATGGGCGAAGGCGAGCTTGAGCTTGCCGGCGGTCACTTTCGGGATCAGGGCGCCCTTCAGCGAGTCGCTGCCGCCCCGGCGCAGCAGCCCGCCGCCGAGGATGACGGTGGCGAAATACGGCTCCAGCACCAGGCCGCGGCCGAAGGTTTCCATGACGATCATGGTCTCCACCGGGCCGCCGCCGAAGCCGCCGAGGGTTTCTTCGAACGGCAGGCCGAGCAGCCCCATTTCGGCGAACAGGTCCCACATCGTGGTGCTCCAGCCCGGCGCTTCCGCCGCATACTTCTTGCGCTGCGCGAACCCGTATTGTTCGGCGATCAGGCGATCGACGCTTTCCTTCAGCAGGCGCTGGTCTTCAGTGAGGTCGAAATCCATGGTGTGTGTTCCCTGCTAGAGCGGGATGAACGGAGTTGGAATCACCGGAGGTCGGAAACCGGCGATCTGGCTTTAAGCGGATCAAAGACCCAGGATCGCCTTGGCGATGATGTTGTGCTGGATCTCGTTCGAGCCGCCGTAGATCGATACCTTGCGGTAGTTGAAATACATCGGCGCCGCTTCGGTGGCGTAGTCGGGGCCGACCGTCGGCTCGTTGTTGCCATCGAAGTCGCGCTGATAGGGCATGACGTAGGGGCCGACGACTTCCATCAGCAGTTCGGTGAGCTGCTGCTGAATGACCGAGCCTTTGAGCTTCAGGATCGAGGACGCCGGGTTCTGCCGGCCCTTCGCCATCTTCCGCTCATCGGCGACGACGCGGAGCTGGGTCATTTCCAGCGCTTTGAGCTCGATTTCCACCGCGGCGAGTTTCTCGCGGAAGCGGGGATCCTCGATCAAAGGACGCTCCCCGGCGAATTCCAGGGCGGCGAGTTCCTTGATGCGGATGACCTTGGCCTTGGACATGCCGACGCGGGCGATGCCGGTCCGCTCGTTGCCGAGCAGGAATTTGGCATAGTCCCAGCCCTTGTTTTCCTGGCCCACGAGGTTTTCGGCCGGGACGACGACGTTGTCGAAGAACACCTCGTTCACCTCACGCCCGCCATCGATGGTGATGATGGGGCGGACGGTGATGCCGGGGGTCTTCATGTCGATCAGCAGGAAGGAGATGCCTTCCTGCGCCTTGGCGGTGGGATCGGTGCGCACGAGGCAGAAGATCCAGTCGCCATACTGCGCCAGCGTGGTCCAGATCTTCTGGCCATTGACGACATAGGTGTCGCCCTTGCGCTCCGCCCGGGTGCGCAGTGATGCGAGGTCGGAGCCTGAGCCGGGCTCGGAGAAGCCCTGGCACCAGAAGATCTCGGCGCTGGCGGTCTTCGGCAGGAAGTAGTCCTTCTGGGCCTGATTGCCGAACTGCGCGATCACCGGCCCGACCATGGAGACGTTGAAGCCGATGGGCTGCGGCACATGCGCGAGCTGCAGCTCGTCCTGATACAGGTAGACCTGCACCGGCGACCAATCCTGACCGCCGCAGGCGACGGGCCAATTGACCGTGGCCCAGCCGCGGTCATTGAGGATGCGCTGCGACGTGACCATGTCGTCCTTGGTCAGGCCTTCGCCTTCCGCGACCTTGGCGCGGATGGAGGCGGGGATTTCGGTGGTGAAGAACCGCCGCGCTTCGGCGCGGAAGGCGAGTTCTTCGTCGGTAAAACTCAGGTCCATGGTTTTGTTCTCCTGTGGACGTTCGGTTTGGAGGGGGCTAACCCCGCTTCAGACGGTCAGCGAATTGCTTGCGGAATTTGACGACTTTCGGGGCGACGACGACCTGGCAGTAGCCGGTCCAGGGATTGCGCTCGAAATAGTCGTGGTGCTCTTCCTCCGCTTCGTAGAACACCTTGATGGGCTCGATCTCGGTCACCAATTTGGCGTTGCCCCAGATTTTGGAGTCCGCGATCTCGGTCATGATCTGCCGCGCCGTGGCCGCCTGGGCGTCGGAATGGGTGATGATGATCGAGCGGTACTGGGTCCCGACATCATTGCCCTGCCGGTTCAGCGTCGTCGGGTCATGGATCGTGAAGAACACCCGCAGCAGGTCGGCGTAGGACAGTTCAGCCGGGTCGAACTTCACCTGCACGACCTCGGCATGGCCGGTATTGCCGCCGCAGACGGAGCGGTAATCGGGATTCGCCATATGCCCGGCGGCATAGCCGGACATGACCCAGCTGACGCCGCGCAGGTCTTTGAATACCGCCTCCAGGCACCAGAAGCAGCCGCCACCGAGGGTCGCGGTTTCCTCGCTCATGTCGTTGGTTCCTCTTGTTCGATCCCAAACAGCTCACACGGCCCATCTTACAGGGGACGCCGGCCCCGCCAACAGCCCCGCCTCTTGATAACGGGGTATGGCACGCCCCACTGTTAAGCATGGACATGGCAGCGCCGCACGTGGAAATCGATCTCGCGATCACCGGCATGACCTGCGCGGCATGCGTGAGCCGGGTGGAGAAGGTTTTGGCGCGGGTGCCGGGCGTGACCGCGGCCAGCGTCAACCTCGCGACCGAGCGCGCGCGCGTGACGGCGGATGCGCCGGATGCGGCGTTGCTCATCCGGGCGGTGGAAAAAGCCGGCTATGGCGCGCGCGTGATTGACGAAGCCGCGCCCCTGCCGCCACCGCCGGACCATGGGGCGTTGATCCGGCTTCTGATCGCCGCCGGACTGTCGGCGCCGCTGCTGATCGGGATGGCGATTCCGGCCCTGATGCTGCCGGGCTGGGCGCAGTTCGCACTGGCGACGCCGGTGCAGTTTGTCCTCGGCTGGCGATTCTATGTGGCGGGGTGGCATGCGGCGCGGGCGCGGTCGGGCAATATGGATCTGCTGGTCGCGTTGGGGACCTCCGCCGCCTGGGCTCTGTCAACCTGGACCTGGCTCGCCAGCGGTCATGCGCATGGGCTGTATTACGAGTCCTCGGCCTTGCTGATCACGTTCATCCTGTTTGGCAAATACCTGGAGGGCCGGGCCCGCCGTCAGACCGGCGCGGCCATCCGGGCCTTGATGACGCTGCGGCCCGACACCGCACGCATCCGGCGCGATGGGGCCGATATCGACCTGCCTATTGGCCAGGTGCGGCGGGATGATCTCGTGGTGGTGCGCCCGGGGGAACGCATTCCCGTCGATGGGGTGGTGACGGAGGGTCTGGGCGGCGTCGATGCCGCCATGCTGACCGGAGAGAGCCAGCCGGTGGAGGCCGAGGCGGGCACCCCGGTCGCGGCCGGCTCCATCAATATTGATGGCAATCTGGTCATCCGCACCACCGCCGTCGGCCATGAAACCACGCTGGCGCGGATCGTGCGGCTGGTCGAGGGCGCACAGGCCTCAAAGGCGCCAATCCAACGGCTGGCGGATCGGGTGAGCGCGGTGTTCGTGCCGGTGGTGCTGGTGGTCGCTGTGGTGACCTGCGCGGGGTGGCTGCTGGTGGGGGCGACGGTCGGGACAGCGGTGATGCATGCGGTGGCGGTGCTGGTCATTGCCTGCCCCTGCGCCTTGGGTCTGGCGACCCCGACGGCGATCATGGTGGGGACCGGCGTAGCGGCGCGGCACGGCATTCTGATCCGCGACGCGGCGGCCCTGGAACGGGCGCATGCGGTGACGATCGTGGCCTTCGACAAGACCGGGACGCTGACGGAGGGGCGACCCCGGCTGGTCGATGTATCCGCGTTCGAGGGTGATCGCGACACGGTGCTGCGGCTGGCGGCCGCATTGCAGGCCGGGAGTGAGCATAGCCTGGCCCGCGCGATGCGGGACGCGGCGGGCGATCAGGTCTTGCCGCCCTGTTCCGGCTTTCAGGCGCTGCCTGGTCGCGGGGTGCGCGGTCGTCTCGCGGGGCGGCTCCTGGCCCTGGGCAATCGCCGGATGATCGAGGAGGCCGGACTATCCTTGCCATTGGCGTTGCCCGCCGCGCCGGATCGCCCAGGACACACCTTGTCCTGGCTTGCGGAAATCACCCCGGAACCCCGTGTGCTGGCGCGCTTTGCCTTTGGCGATACGACTAAGGCCGGCGCGGCGGCGGCCATGGCCCGGCTGCGCGGCCTGGGCTTGCGCACGATCATGCTGACCGGCGACGGCGCCGAGGCGGCGCGCCCGGTGGCCGCGGCGCTCGGGATTGACACGGTACGGGCGGAGGTTCTGCCCGCTGATAAGGCCGAGGCGATTGCCCGCTTGCGTGCCGATGGGGCCGTCGTCGCCATGGTGGGGGATGGCATCAATGACGCGCCGGCTTTGGCCGCGGCCGATATCGGCATGGCGATGGCGACCGGGACCGACGTGGCGATGGAAACCGCGGGGATCACCCTGATGCGCGGGGACCTGGCGATGGTGGCGCAGGCCATCGATATCGCCCGGCGCACGACCGTGAAGATTCGGCAGGGACTGTTCTGGGCTTTCGCCTATAACGTACTGGGCATCCCACTGGCGGCGCTCGGCTATCTGAGCCCGGTGCTGGCGGGGGCGGCGATGGCGTTGTCGTCGGTGAGTGTGGTCGCGAATGCCTTATTGCTGAAAGGCTGGCGCCCTTAACCTTTGGTTAACGCTCCTCTGATCTACTGTCCTCCGACCACCCAGGAGGACGCCGTGAACGACGCCGTTGCGATCCGCACAGAACTCGAGCCGTTGTTCGACTCACTGCGCGGGTTCTTTGACCGCCGGATCGCGGAACTGAGTATGGAAATCAGCGCGACGGTGCAACTCGTTGATTTCAGTGAGACCAATCTGTCCGGACAATTGGGCCGGATGCAGGAGCAGATCGCCACCCTTGTGGCGGCGCCCAACAGCGCCACGCGCAACAGCGGATTGGAGTTGGAGGCCGTGGTTCAGGCCACGGAAGCGGCGGCGAATCGCATCATGGAAGCGGCGGAGGCCATAGGGGAATGGTTGCGCATCGGTGATCGCGACGCGGCCTCGCTGGAAGCCGTTGCTGCCCGGGTCAATGTCATCTTCGAAGCCTGCAGCTTCCAGGATATCACCAGCCAGCGCATCCGGCGGGCGATTGAGAACCTGCAACAGGTGGAAACCATGCTGACAGACCTGGCCCCCGCCGGGCTCCCGGCCGTTGAAACCGCCGCCACCAATGGCCCTGATCCTGGCCCTGACCTCGGTCAGGCCGATGTCGATCGCATGTTCGGTTGAGATGCGATGAGAATGGGATGACCACTGACAGGAGCGGTCACCCCGCTCTAACCTTCGGTCATCCCGCTCTAGGCCGTGTGGACGGAATCCCTGATATGCCATTTTTGGGGATTCCGGCGCGCTCTGTTGTCTGACTCATAGGAGGTCGGTTTCAGGGAGCCGACCATGCTGACACGGATGACGGACGACGACTGGGCGCTGGTTGTGG
>CAIXEA010000059.1 GCA_903918315.1 uncultured Acetobacteraceae bacterium
CTCGCGTCGAGCAATGCTTCGGCAAACTCAAACGGTTCAAGCGGGTCGCTATGCGCTGTGAGAAGACCAAGCGAAACTACGAGGCATTCGTGTCATTGGCCTGTGTGTTTGTCTTGATCAAATCCGTCCACACGGCCTAAAAGCCTACCGGATTGCTGGTTTGGAAGTGTATCTGAATTTTCTGTCATCGGCGGGCCTTCTCATTAAACGACGAATTGTTCAAAAGCCTTGTCACGTAAACCAATTAAGCTTAGAATAGTTAGTGCATTATCTCCTGCAATAATGCAAGCTCAATTTTAGGGAAGATACAAAAAATATCGTGATCATCCGCTCGTTCTGGTCATTATTGAGGTGATCGCAAGGGCGGTTTTTTGTGAATTGACAAAATTTTGTCGATTCTGGGCAGCGGTGATCCCGCATCCTATCCTTAACTCCTCCTTGCCTGCTCAAAGGCACAGCCTTTGATATAGCTAAGGACTATCCTTACCATCATCCTCACGATGATCACCAGCAAACTCACGGCCAAAGCCCAAACCACTATCCCCCAAGCGGTGCGGATGGCCCTCGGCATAGCCCCCGGTGACAAGATCGCCTACGCGATCGAGGAAGGCCGTGTCCTGGTCACGAAAGTGCCCCCCAAACACCCCAGGCGCGGCGTCCCGTTCGAGGACCCGTTCGCGGGCTTCACAGAATGGGAATCGCCGGAGGACGACGACCTGCTACCCCAGACCTGAGCCATGGACACCGTCGCAACGCATCCTCCGGCCCCGTCGGTCTGGGACATCGTACGGGTCGATTTCCCCTTCGCCGATCGGGCCGAGACGCGGCGGAGGCCGGCGCTGGTGATCGCGGTGGTCCCGGTCCATGCCGATTTCGCCCTGCTGTGGCTGGCGATGATCACCAGCGCTTCGGCCGGACTCTGGCCGCTTGATGTCCCCATTTCAGACCTCGTATCCGGCGGCCTGTTGCGTCCCTGCGTCATTCGCACCAGCAAGATCGCGTCGCTCGATTCCAGGCTGTTCGTCCGAACCGGCACGCTCGCACCCGCAGATAGAGAGGCGATTGCCACGACGCTGAAGGGCGTCCTGAGACCTATTCTGACCCCCTGACCGTCCCCGCACCCAACCCCATCCCCCGCCGCACCTGAACCACCGGGCTATCCGGCTTCTCCGGATCCAGCACCTCCAGCAACCGCAGCGCCGGACCCGAGGGGCGGCGCGCCCCGCGCTCCCACTGCGCCACCGCCGACTTGTTCACCCCCATCAGCCGGGCGAACATCGGCTGGCTCAGCCCCGCCGCTTTCCGGATCCGCCGCACCGCCGCGCTGCCATAATCCGGCCGGGGCAGCAGGCAACGGCGATCCATCTCCGCCATGGCCTCATCGCTCATCGCACCGACGCTATGCAGCCCCATCGCCAGCTCATGGGCGACCGAGAGGATGTCGGCCTCGACATCCGCCGCCGACATACGGCCTCCTGTTTTGCGCTTTCTGTCAGGCATCGCACGCGATCTCCCTCACGACCCCTTTGGCCATCATGCTGTCCAAGGCCTCGTCACTGGTCGCGACAAACTCAGCTGCCGCGGCCGTAAAAGTCTCCAGCCCATGCGCAGTCAGGGCCTCATCGGAATTCTTCGCGAACGCAAACGCGAACAACACCCGCTCCGTCAGCGGTCGCCGATAGGCCACGATCATCCGATATTCCCCACGTTTACCCCCACCCGCGCGTGCCAGTCGCTTCTTGAATACGCCCCCACCCAGATCGGCTTCGCCCGCGCCCAACCTGCCAGCCAGTACTTCCCGTGCGACGTTGCACAGCACTGCAACGTCCAGCCGCTCCTGCCGCGTTAAGCGCGTAACGGAGGGAGTCAGAAACACCCTCATCGGGTCCTGCTAGCACTATGTGCTATACCCATTGCGGGTGCACATGGCGACTCATTTCCATCCCCACCCGGCACCGCGATCGCGCACCCGCCCCCACCCCGCGCATAAACAAAGAAATCCGCGAACGAGGTCTCATCCGGCGCGCCCGGATCAAACGGATACGGATTGGGCAAATGCGCCACCAGGCGCCAATCCGGCTGCGTCGCCGCCACCGCGTCGGTGAACCGCCTGTGCCGCACATGCGGCGCGGTGAACCCAACCTCAACGTTGCTGCTGTAAATCAGCACAAACCTCTGCGCCAAACCAAATAGCGCCGCCAGAACCCCGGCGAACACCGCTTCCTCGGTCAAGTGGTACAGCACGTCCAAAGACAGCGTCATCTCCGCCGGGGCCAGCGTCGCCACCGCCTCCGTCCCCACCAACCGCCGCCCAGGGCACCGCGCCGCGCAGACCGCCAAAGCGGCCGGGGACGCATCAACCCCCACATAACCCGCCGGCAAGTCCAGCAGCCCGAGCTGGGAGCCATCCCCGCACCCCAGATCGATCGCACTCCGAACCTGATTATCCGCGACAAACCGGTTGATCACCCCAGCCTTGAACCGCGCCAGCCGACCGAGCGACCCGGCGCCAGAGGCCCCGTTGGCGCGATACCGCGCCTCCCAATAAGCGGCCGATGAGAATGCGGACATGGCGAAATCTCCTGTGATCCCACCAGTCTGCGCAGCAAAAGGTTGACAAACAGTTAAGCTGCGGCACCTTCCCCCAATCGCAGATCAGGAGATCCCATCATGACCGAAGCCTGCATCGTTGGCTGGGCCCACTCGCCATTCGGCAAGCTGGACGATCCCGATATCGAATCCCTCATCGGCCGCGTCGCCAACCAGGCAATCGCCGATGCCGGCATCGCGCCGCATGATATTGAGGGCACGTTCCTCAGCCTGTTCAACAATGGCTTCTCCAACCAGGATTTCCCCGCCTCGCTCGTGCTGCAGCACGTGCCGGAGCTGCGGCACACCCCGATCACCCGCTATGAGAACGCCTGCGCCTCCGGCAGCGCCGCGATCCATGGCGCCCGGGATTTCCTGCGCTCCGGCCGCGGCCGCTTCGCGCTGGTCATCGGGGTGGAGAAGATGACCGCGACCCCGGGCAAGGAAGTCGGCGACATTCTGCTCAAGGCCGCGTATCAGAAAGAAGAGGGCGACATCCCCGCCGGTTTCGCCGGCGTGTTCGGCAAGATCGCGGAAACCTATTTCCAGCGCTATGGCGACCAGTCCGACGCTTTGGCCGCGATCGCCGCCAAGAACCACAAGAACGGCGTCGACAACCCCTATGCGCAGATGCGCAAGGACCTCGGCTACGACTTCTGCCGCAATGTCAGTGAGCGCAACCCGTACGTTGCCCCGCCGCTGAAGCGGACCGACTGCTCCCTGGTCTCGGACGGCGCCGCGGCGCTGATCATGTGTGATGAGGAAACCGCCAAGGCGATGGGCAAGGCCGTGCGCTTCCGCGCCGCGGTGCAGGTCAACGACTTCCTGCCCATCAGCAAGCGCGACATCACGCAGTTCGAGGGCGCGTCTTTGGCCTGGAAGCGGGCTTTGTCGGACGCCAACCTGAAGCTGGGCGATCTGTCCTTCGCGGAGTCGCATGACTGCTTCACCATCGCCGAACTGCTCGAATACGAAGCCATGGGCCTGACCGCCCCGGGTGAGGGCAAGCGCGCGGTGCTGGAAGGCTGGACGGCGAAGGACGGCCGCCTGCCGATCAATCCGTCGGGCGGGTTGAAGGCGAAGGGGCACCCGATCGGGGCGACGGGCGTATCGATGCACGTGGTCACGGCGATGCAGCTCACCGGCCAGGCCGGCACGATGCAGCTGCCGAAAGCCGATATCGGCGGCGTGTTCAACATGGGCGGCGCCGCGGTGGCCAATTACGTTTCGATTCTGGAGCCGATCCGCTGATCCCGACGTCGAATCTCGCTCATCTGCTGATCCAGAGCGCGCGGCGGTTTCCCGACCGCCCCGCTCTGGTTTGGCGGGATACCACCTGGACCTGGGCGGCGATGAACGCCCGGGTGCAGGCTGCCGCCGGGGCCTTGGCCGCGCGCGGTGTGAAGCATGGCGATCGGGTGTTGCTGCATGCGCGTAATTCCAATGCGGTGCTGGAGACGATGTTTGCCACCTGGATGCTCGGCTGCACCTGGGTGCCGACAAATTTCCGCCTGACCCCGCCGGAGGTCGCGTATTTGGCAACGGCGTCGGGTGCGTCGGTGCATATTTTCGACAGTGCTTTCCCTGATCACGCCGCCGCCGCCCGTGCCGAAAATCCGGCCTGCCGGCTGGAGGTCTGGATTGGGGAGGGGAACCTGACCTGGGACGCGCTGGCGGCGGAAACCGCCCCCGTGACCCGCCCGGCGGATGTGGATCGCGATCATCCCGCCTGGTTCTTTTATACCTCCGGCACCACCGGCCGCCCCAAGGCGGGCGTGCTGACGCATGGGCAGATGGAATATGTCATCTGCAACCATCTCTGCGATCTGATGCCCGGCACGACCGAACACGATGCCTCCCTGGTGGTGGCGCCGCTATCGCATGGCGCCGGCATCCACGCCTTGCCGCAGGTCGCGCGCGGCGCGGTGACGGTGCTGCTGTCGGGGGAGCGGTTGGATTGTGACGAGGCCTGGCGCCTGGTGGAACAGCACCGGGTGACCAACATGTTCACCGTGCCCACCATTCTGACGATGCTGACCCGGCATGATGCGGTGGACCGATACGACCACTCATCTTTACGATACGTCATCTATGCCGGTGCGCCGATGTATCGAGCCGATCAGGTGCATGCGTTGCGCAAGCTGGGTAAGGTGCTGGTGCAGTATTTCGGCATGGGGGAGGTGACGGGCAACATCACCGTCCTGCCGCCATCGCTGCATAGTGAGAACGACGCCGACATGCCCGTCGGTAGCTGCGGTTTCCCGCGCACCGGCATGGACGTGACGATCATGGACGCCGCAGGCAATCACCTGGCCCCCGGCAAAACCGGAGAGATCTGCGTGCGCGGCCCTGGCGTGTTTTCCGGCTATCACGCCAATCCCGAGGCAACCGAAAAGGCAACGGCCTTCGGCTGGTTCCACACCGGCGACCTCGGTCATATCGATGCGCGCGGCTTCGTGTTTATCACCGGGCGCGAGTCCGACATGTATATCTCCGGCGGTTCGAACGTGTACCCGCGGGAGATCGAGGAAGCGCTGCTGCTGCACCCCGCCGTGGCGGAGGCCTGCGTCGTCGGCATGCCGCACGAGAAATGGGGTGAGTCCGGCGTGGCCGTGCTGGTGCTGGAACCCGGCGCCTCGGTCGATGAGGCGGCGTTGCTCGCGCATTTGGACGGCCGGCTGGCCAAATACAAATGGCCGGCGGCCTTCGCGTTTTGGGCGGAGCTGCCGAAATCCGGCTATGGCAAGGTGACCAAGAAAGACGTGAAGGCTCTGCTGGCGGGTTGAGTGACGCCAGTCTGTGCTCACCATACAGCCAACGGAAGCGATCCTCATCGATCCCAAGGATGCGCATGCCGCGTCACCCCAGCAAGAAAGACCCCGGCCCCATGATCGACCCCGCCAAGATCTACGACTACCACGCCCATATCTACTATGATGCGAATTCCCGCTCCGCCGCCGCGCAGCTGCGCGCCTGGATCGAGGAACGCTTCACCGTCCGCATGGGACGCTGGCACGACATCCCCGTCGGCCCCCACCCGGCCGCCATGTATCAGGTCGCCTTCGCCCCGGATCAGTTTCCAGCCCTGGTGCCCTTCCTGATGATGAACCGCATGGGCCTGACCATCCTGCTGCACCCCGAGGCCGGCCGCCCGCGCGACGATCACACATTGCACGCCACCTGGATGGGCGAGATCCTGCCCCTGCGCACCGAAGTGCTGCGGGAGGTTGATGAGCCCGCCACGCTGCGATAACAGCCAAATAATAAAGCCAGACCGTTTTTTCGTGACTTCCCGCCGCCCGCCAGCCTAGGCCGTGTGGACGGATTTGATCAAGACAAACACACAGGCCAATGACACGAATGCCTCGTAGTTTCGCTTGGTCTTCTCACAGCGCATAGCGACCCGCTTGAACCGTTTGAGTTTGCCGAAGCATTGCTCGACGC
>CAIXEA010000060.1 GCA_903918315.1 uncultured Acetobacteraceae bacterium
CTGGACCCCGTGGTCACGCGGCTGGGGCGGTTGGGCGTCCCGCGCGGTCTGGCGTCCCTGGCGATGATTCTGACCATTTTCGCCGCCATCCTGCTGTTCGCGCTGCTGCTGTATCCGATGCTACGCCTCCAGATCGGCCTGCTGATCGCCCGCAGCCCGCACTATGCCATGCTGGTGCAGGGCTGGGCGCGGGAGGTTCTGACCAACCTGCAGGACGAATTCGGGTCCGACGTCGTGAACGACAAGTTGCGCGACCTCGCCAGCGGGCAGGCCGGCAGCATGCTGAGCATCGTGCTGTCCACCATCACCAGCCTGATCGGCGGCGGTTTCGCGATTTTCAACCTGCTGAGCCTGATCGTGGTGACCCCCGTCGTCGGTTTCTATCTGCTCCGCGACTGGAAGCGCATGACGGGCATGATCGATTCCTGGCTGCCGCGCCGCTACGTGGGTTCCATACGAGCGCAAGCCGCCGAGATCGATCGCATCCTGTCCGCCTGGGTGCGCGGGCAGGCGCTGTGTTGCCTGTTCCTCGCGGCCTATTACGCGATGGGCCTGACCGTCGTGGGCCTGGACCTCGGACTGATTGTCGGATTGTCCGCCGGCATTCTGTCCTTCATTCCGTATGTGGGATCGATCCTCGGCGGCGCGACCGCGCTGGGGCTCGCGATGGCACAATTCCCCAATTGGCACGGCGTCGCTCTGGTCGGTTCGGTGTTGTTCGTCGGCCAAATCCTGGAAGGCTACGTGATCTACCCCCGCATCCTCGGGGATCGGGTGGAGCTGCCGGCGATCTGGGTCATCTTCGCGTTGCTTGCCGGCGGCGCCGCATTCGGTTTCCTGGGCGTGATGCTGGCGGTGCCGGTCGCGGCGACCATTGGGGTACTGTGCCGCTTCTGGCTGCGGCGCTATCTGGTGAGCCCGCTGTATCTCGATCCCTCTGCCGAGGCCTGAAAATTGCCCCGGCAATTGCTGCTGCCCTTCGGGGACGAGCCCGCCGCGCCCGCGGCTGCCTTCGTCGAAGCACCATCCAACGTCGCCGCCTTGGCGTGGCTGGGGCGCGTCGCCGATTGGCCCGACCGACGGCTGGCGATCTGGGGGGAGGAAGGTTGCGGCAAGACGCATCTGCTCCGAGCCTGGGCTGGTCGCGAGGGCGCCGAGGCGAGGGCGGGGATGTCGTTGCGCGGGTTGCCGGACCGTTTGCCGCCGGGCGGGCTGGCGATCGACGACGCCGATGCGGTGCCGGAGCAGGAAACGCTGCTGCATTGGCTGAATGCCGCGCGGGATGCGGCGGTGCCGGTGCTGCTGACCGGGCGCGTGCCGCCCGCCGCCTATCCGGTGCGGCTGCCGGATTTGACGTCCCGGTTGCGCGCGATCACGGCGGTGGGAATCGGGTTGGCCGAGGACGAATTGTTACGGGAACTGCTGGCACGCATGCTGGCCGAACGGCAATGGCGGCTGGACGAGGATTTTCAGCAATGGCTGCTGCCGCGCCTCCCGCGCACCCCCGCGCAATTGCGGGAGATGGTGGCACGTCTGGACCGGGAGTTGCTGAC
>CAIXEA010000061.1 GCA_903918315.1 uncultured Acetobacteraceae bacterium
CCCGGGGACCAAGGTTTCCGCTTGTGCCGCGATTGGTCCCCGGGACAAGCCCGGGGATGACGGGTGGGACCGGCCATTGCCCCAATTCGTGTAAAGAGAGGCTTCACCCGATTGCCCCGTGACTTCAAGCACAAGCGCTTGTTCAACGACAATATCCATATAGAGTTCGAGCCCGGATCCAGCCGATTATTAATGGTCGGCAATGTCTGTTGCCGCACACAGGCATCGCTCATAAATCGATTCCAACAACCCCGGCCCAGGTTAAGAATGCACCTCCATCGCGCATCCGAACTCCCTGGATAATTCCAATTTCGAGCGCAATTCCGCTAAATTTCACCACAAAGCCTCAGAGCCGCGACGTTCTTCGGACTTCGGCCCCGTGCCGATTGACTTCGGCTGTAGCCCGGGTAACGAAGAGCCACTTCAAACCCGTTAAAGGAACCCTCCCATGGCCAAGGCCTATTGGATCAGCGCCTACCGCTCCATCTCCAACCCCGATGCCCTCGCCGCCTATGCCAAGATCGCCGGCCCGGCCATTCAGGCTGCCGGTGGCCGCTTTCTGGCGCGCGGCGTCGCCGCCGCCGTCTATGAGAACGGCATCAAGGAACGCACCACGCTGATCGAGTTCGACAGCGTCGAAGCCGCCATCGCCGCCCATGACAGCCCGGGCTACCAGGAAGCATTGCGCGCCCTGGCCGGCGGCGCGGACCGGGAAATCCGGATCGTCGAAGGCGCCTGAGCCGACACTTCTTGCCATCCTTCGGGCGCCGGATTAGCTGATCCGGTGCCTGAAGGAGCCTTCACATGTCCGCGCTCGACCCGATCCCCTACAGCGACGCCACCCTGCGCCGCATCCTCTCGACCGTCCGGACCATCGCCATGGTCGGTGCCAGCTCCAACTGGAACCGGCCCAGCTATTTCGTGATGAAATACCTGCAGGGGAAGGGCTACCGCGTCATCCCCGTGAACCCCGGCACCGCCGGCCAGGTGCAACTGGGTGAGACCGTTTACGCCAGCCTGCGTGACATCCCCGAGAAGATCGACATGGTCGACGTCTTCCGCGCCTCCGACGCCGCGGACTCGATCATCGACGATGCCATCGCCATCGGCGCCAAGGTGGTCTGGATGCAGCTCGGCGTGCGCAACGACGCCGCCGCCGCGAAAGGCGAAGCGGCGGGCATCGAGGTCATCATGAATCGCTGCCCGAAGATCGAATTCGGCCGTCTCGGCGGCGAATTGTCCTGGAGCGGCGTGAACTCCGGCATTATCCGCAACAAAGCCGCGCAGGCGCCGACGGACCGCCGCTCGAAGCCGCAGCCTTTGCCGGTGACCAATGTGAATTACGGGTTTGAGACCCGGGCAGTGCATGCCGGCGCGGCGCCCGATCCGACCACGGGCGCGCGCTCGACGCCCATCTATCAGACGACGGCGTTTGTGTTCGATGATGTGGATCATGCGGCCTCGTTGTTTAATCTGCATAATTTCGGATATATCTATTCGCGCCTGACGAACCCGACCGTCTCGGTGCTGGAAGAACGCGTCGCCACGCTGGAGGGGGGACGCGCCGGCGTGGCGGCATCATCGGGCCATGCGGCGCAGTTCCTGGTCTTCGCGACCATGCTGGAGCCGGGGGATGAGTTCCTGGCATCCACCAACCTCTATGGCGGGTCACTGACCCAGTTCGGGTTGTCGTTCAAAAAGCTCGGATGGCACTGCCATTTCGTGAATCCGGCGGACCCGGAGAATTTTCAGCGGGCGATGACCGAAAAAACCAAGGCGATCTTTGTCGAAAGCCTGGCCAATCCCGGCGGCGTGATCGTGGATCTGGAGGCGATCGCCAGGATCGCGCATGCCAACGGCATCCCGCTGATCGTCGACAACACTCTTGCGACACCGTATCTATGCCGACCGTTTGAATGGGGTGCGGATATCGTGACGCACTCCACGACCAAATTCCTCGCCGGACATGGCAATTCCATGGGCGGCATGGTGGTGGAAAGCGGCAAATTCGATTGGGGTCAGAACAACAAATTCCCCTCGATGACCGAGCCGGAGCCTGCCTATCACGGTCTGCGCTTCTACGAGAATTTCGGCGACTTCGCATTCACCACCAAGGCCCGCGCGGTCGCCTTGCGCGATTACGGCCCGACCATGGCGCCGATGAACGCGTTCCTGACCATCACCGGCATCGAAACCCTGCATGTCCGCATGGAGCGTCATTGCGCCAACGCGCAGAAGGTGGCGGAGTTCCTGTCCACCCATCCACGCGTCGCCTGGGTGTCGTATGCCGGTTTGAAGGACAACAAATACAACGCTTTGGCGCAGAAATACCTGCCCAAGGGCGCCGGCGCGGTGTTCACCTTTGGCGTCAAAGGCGGTTACGAGGCCGGGATCAAGCTGGTGGAAGGCGTGCGCCTGTTCTCGCATCTGGCCAATATCGGCGACACCCGCAGCCTGGTGCTGCACCCCGCCTCCACCACGCATCGCCAGTTGACCGAGGAACAGCGCGTCAACGCCGGCGCCGGCCCCGACGTGATCCGCCTCTCGATCGGGCTGGAGACCGCCGATGACCTGATCGCCGATTTGGATCAGGCGTTGGCGGCGGGGTGAAACGCCTGCCCATCTTCTACGGCTGGGTCATCGTCGCGGTGACCTTTGTCACGATTGGCGTGGGGGTGAATGCGCGCACCGCGTTTTCACTCCTGTTCCCGCCGATTTTGGAAGAATTCGGCTGGAGCCGGGGTGTCACCGCCGGCGCCTTCTCATTTGGCTTCATCATCGCCGCCGTGTCGAGCCCGCTGATCGGCCGGCTGATGGACCGCTCCGGCCCGCGGGCGGTGATGGAGTTGGGGACGGCCCTGATGGGTGCCGGGCTGTTGCTGGCGCCACTGACGTCGCAGCCTTGGCATTTGTATCTGTCGATCGGGGTGCTGGTGGGCGGTGGCAGCGTGTGCCTGGGCTATTCCGGGCAATCTTTGTTCCTGCCGAACTGGTTCGTGCGCCGGCGGGGCCTGGCTTTGGGCATCGCTTTTGCCGGGGTGGGCGTGGGCTCGGTCACGCTGCTGCCGTGGATGCAGGCGATGATCGTGCAGGTGGGCTGGCGGGCTGCATGCGCGACGCTGGGCATCCTGGTGCTGGTGGTGCTGGCGCCGATCAATTTGCTGGTGCGGAAACGGCCGGAGGATATGGGGCTGCGGCCGGATGGCGACGCGGTGCCGCATGCCTCCGCCGCGCCGCCGCCGTCGAATGTGGTGGATCAGGACTGGGCCGCGGTGGATTGGACGCTGGCGCGGGCGCTGCGGACGTCGCGGTTCTGGTGGTTGGCGCTGGCGTATTTCGGCGGCCTCTACATCTGGTACGCCGTCCAGGTCCACCAAACCAAATACCTGACGGAGATCGGCGTTGGCGCCACCGCCGCCGCCTGGGCCTTGGGCTTCGTCAGCCTGGCCGGCATTCCCGGCGGCATCGTGCTCGGGCATCTGTCCGACCGCATCGGGCGGGAGTGGGTCTGGGCGATCAGCTGCGCCGGATTCGCGTTCTGCTTTCTGGCGCTGCTGGTATTGGCGCATGTGCCGTCGCTGGCGCTGGTGTACCTGATGGTGATCGTGCAGGGCGTATTGGGCTATGGGCTGACCTCTGTGATGGGCGCGATCGTGTCGGAGATATTCCAGGGCCGGAATTTCGGCACCATCTTCGGGTCAGTGATGGTCGCGGCATTAAGCGGCGGAGCGGCCGGGCCCTGGCTGACGGGGGCGTTGCACGACGCGATGGGCGATTACGTGGCTGCGTTCTGGTTGGGGATCGCGATGAGCTGTGTTTCGACCCTCGCGATATGGCGCGCGGCTCCGCGTAGGGTTCGGGCGGTCGCGGGGCAGATGCATAAGGCGGACAAATAGCGGCCGCGCGCGATCCCTTGCCGCTCGGGACGCGGCTTTGCTACGGTCAAACACCAAAAGCCGGAGCCCCCCATGATCCACCATGTATCGATCGCCGCGGAAAACCCCCACCACGTCGCCAAGGTCCTGGCCGAACTGATGAACGGCACCGCCTATCCCTTCCCCGGCGGAATCGCGGACTCCTTCATGGCCGTCAGCGGCGATGATCATGGCACCATGATCGAGGTCTATCCGGCGACCGTTACGCTCGAACCCGGCACCGGGGATGATCAGGTCGTGCCCGGCACCGCCGTCGCCCCCGCTTACACGCCGTTCCACGTGCTGCTCTCGGTCCCGCTCGACCAGGCCGCGGTCCAGGCCATCGGCGACCGGGAAGGCTGGCGCACGCGCCTGTTCGGCCGCGGCGCGCCGGGTCAGCCGCCGTTCTTTCATGTGATCGAGGTCTGGCTGGAAAACCGCCTGATGATCGAGGTTGCGACGCCCGACATGGTTGCGGACTACACAAACCTCATCCGCCGGGACAAACTGGACGCCTTGTTCGCCGGACATCCGGCGGCCTGAGGAGGAAACCACCATGGCATTCTCGATGTACGATGCGACGGTCACGATCTGCGCCCAACAGCTGGGGGCCCTGGTCGCGATTCTCGACAAAGCCGCGACCCATTGCGCGGACAAGAAAATCGACGAGGCCTGGCTGCTAGCCGATCGGCTGGCCCCCGACATGTTCACCCTGGCGCGCCAGATCCGCCAGGCGACCGACTTCGGCCGCAACACGCCGGGCCGCCTCGCCGGCGTGGCGCTGCCGGACTTCGCGGCGGTCGATGACACCAGCTTCGCCGCCGCCAAAGAGCGCGCCCAGAAGTCGCTTGATTTCGTCAACAGCCTGACCCGCGACCAGGTGGACGGGACCGAGGACAAAGACGTCACCTGGACCGCCGGCACCCGCCAGATGTCGTTCAAAGGCGCGCGTTATGTGCAGTGGTTCGGCCTGCCGAACTTCTTTTTCCACATGACGACGGCCTATGACATTCTGCGTCATCGTGGCGTTGACATCGGCAAGAGGGACTTCCTCGGCGCCCCCTGAACCCCGGATAATCGCCGCTTGGCGCGGCTCGCCCCGCATTGCTACAGTGCGGGGCGATTCGACCCATACATGCTGCCCGCGCCTGCTCCGCCGTCCGGGTTTTGAGGAATTGACACCATGAAGCTGAAGGCAGACCGCGCCACCATGCTCAAGGCGCTGGCCCATGTCCAAAGTGTGGTGGAGCGGCGCAACACCATCCCCATACTCGCGAACGTCATGATCGCGGTGCGGGACGGGAAGCTGTCCCTGACCGCCACCGACATGGAAATCGCGGTGGTGGAAGATGTTGTCGCCAGCACCTCCCGCAACGGCGCCTGCACGGCGCCGGCCGCGACGCTCTATGAAATTGTGCGCAAGCTGCCCGACGGGGCGGAGGTCGAGCTCGACCATCCCGGCGGCGACGCGCAACTCGCGCTGCGGGCCGGGCGCTACGCGACCTCTCTGGTCGTGCTGCCGGTGGACGATTTCCCCTCCATGACCGCCGGCGTGCTGCCGCACCGCTTCAACCTCTCGGCGCAGACCCTGCGTGCGCTGATCGATCGCACCCGTTTCGCGGTCAGCACCGAGGAAACCCGCTACTACCTGAATGGCATCTATCTGCATGCCGCGGATAGCGAGGGCACCAAGGTGCTGCGCGCCGTGGCCACCGACGGGCATCGCCTGGCCCGGGTCGAGGAACCGCTGCCGGAAGGCGCGGGCACCATGCCCGGCGTCATCATCCCCCGCAAAACGGTGAACGAGTTGCGCAAGCTGCTCGATGAGGTCAACGGCAATGTCGAAATCGCGCTGTCCGATACCCGCATCCAATTCCGCGTCGACCAGATCCTGCTGACCAGCAAGCTCATTGACGGCACCTTCCCGGAATATGAGCGGGTGATCCCGCGCGGCAACGACAAGGTGCTGCGGGTAGGCAAAAAGGACTTCGCCGATGCCGTGGGCCGCGTCGCCGCCATCTCCTCGGAACGTTCGCGCCCGGTGAAATTGTCGCTCGCCCGCGATCTGCTGACCCTGTCCGCGGCCAGCCCGGAACAGGGCACCGCCAGCGAGGAACTCGACGCGGATCATGTGAAATATGACGCGGGCCCGTTGGAAATCGGGTTCCAGGCGCGCTATCTCAATGACATCACCGATCAGATCGTGGAACAGGTGGAATTCCGCTTCGCCGACGGCTCCGCCCCCACGGTGGTGCAGGACGCCGCGGATGCCAGCGCCCTGTACGTCCTGATGCCGATGCGAGTCTAAGACCACCGCCGGTGAACGCGGATCAGAGCCGATGCACCGAGGGGCGACGTTCATAGCGGACGCTTAGCCATGGCCGCCCGTATATGTCGCCCCCCATGCGC
The DNA here is from genome assembly GCA_903918315.1 of uncultured Acetobacteraceae bacterium. Taxonomy (GTDB): domain Bacteria; phylum Pseudomonadota; class Alphaproteobacteria; order Acetobacterales; family Acetobacteraceae; genus Rhodopila. The sequence continues at coordinate 6,324 of CAIXEA010000061.1, forward strand.
CTGACTCGCCTCACCCTGACTGATTTCCGCAACTATCCCGCGCTGAGCTGGCGCCCCGAAGCCGCGATCAGCGTCTTCATCGGCCCCAATGGCAGCGGCAAAACCAACCTGCTGGAGGCGGTGTCCCTGCTGGTTCCCGGCCGCGGCTTGCGTGGCGCGCGCACCACGGACCTGGCGCGTATCGGCGGCGCCGGAGGATGGGCGGTCGCAGGGCGCTTCGAAACCGCCGACGGCGCCCATGACATCGGCACCGGCACAAGCCCCGACGGCCCAGCCGATCGGCGGGTGTTTCGCCTGGATGGGGCGGCCCCGCGGAGCCAGGCGGAGATCGCCGCCCGCATCGCCGCCGTGTGGCTGACCCCGCAAATGGATCGGTTGTTTCAGGACGGCCTATCCGGCCGCCGCCGCTTCCTCGATCGCCTGGTCTGGGCCCTGGAACCCGGTCACGCGCGGGAGATGGCGGCGCATGACACCGCCATGGCCAACCGCAACCGCTTGCTCACGGAGGGGCGCCAGGACCGCGCCTGGCTGGCCGGGCTGGAGGATGCCATCGCCCGCCACGCCGTCGCCGCCACCGCCGCGCGGACCGCGCTGGTGACCCGTCTGAATGCCGCTTTGGCCAGCGGCGTCGCCGGGACCTTCCCCGCCGCCCGGGTTGGCCTGCTCTGCCCGATCGCGGACCGTCTCGCGGCCGAACCCGCTTTGAAGGTGGAAGACTGGCTCCGCGCGTCGCTGGAGTCCAACCGCGGCCGCGACGCCGCGGCCCATGGCAGTGCGCTCGGGGCCCATCGCACCGATCTGTCTTTGGAGGATGCCGCCACCGGCCTGCCCGCCGCTTTGGCCAGCACGGGCCAACAGAAGGCGCTGCTGATCGGGGTCATCCTCGGCCATGCCACGCTGATCGCGGAAACCCGCGGTTTCCCGCCGCTGCTGCTGCTGGATGAGCCGATGGTGCATTTGGATCCCGGCCGCCGGGCGGCGCTGTTCGAGGCGCTGGTGTCGCTTCAGGCGCAGACCCTGATCACCGGCACCGATGCCGAGACCTTCGCGCCGCTGGCCGGGCGGGCGGCGCTGCACCAAACCGGCGGCGGGCCATGGGGCTCGGTCGACCTGATGGGCTGATGGGGGCATCCACCGGGTTGCCGGCGCGGGCGGCAGCGGTCAGAGTGGCGCGGAAATACGGGAGAAGGCCATGAAACTGTTCGATATCACCGGCAAGGTCGCCATCGTGACCGGGGGCAATGGGGGCATCGGTCTCGGCATGGCGCGTGGCATCGCATCCTGCGGGGCGAATATCGTGATCTCCGGCCGCAACGCGGATAAAGCCGCGGGCGCGCTGGAATCGCTGCGCGCGCTGGGCGTGAAAGCCGAATTCGTGTCGGCCGATGTCACCAGCAAAGCCGACTGCGCGCATCTGATCGCACAGACCGAGGCGTTGTTCGGCCGGGTCGATATCCTGGTCAACAATGCCGGCACCTCCGTCCGCAAGCCGCCGGAAGACCTGAGTGAAGACGACTGGCACCACGTGCTGAACACCAATCTGACCAGCGCCTTTCTGTGCTCCCAGGTCGCGTATCAGGCGATGCTGAAGGTGGGCGGCGGCAAGATGATCAATATCGGCTCGATGATGTCGCTGTTCGGGGCACCGTTCGCCACGGCCTATGCCGCCTCCAAGGGGGGCATCGTGCAGATGACGCGGGCGATGGCCACGGCCTGGGCAAAGGACAATATCCAGGTGAACGCGGTGCTGCCCGGCTGGATCGACACGGAACTGACCGTGCGCGCCCGCCAGCAGGTGAACGGGCTGCATGACAGCGTCGAAAAGCGCACCCCGGCCGGGCGTTGGGGGGTGCCGCCGGATATGGCGGGGGTGGCGGCGTTCCTGGCGACTTCGGCCTCGGACTTCGTCACCGGCACGGCCATTCCCGTGGATGGCGGGTTCTCGATCGCGATGTGAAATTCAGATCGTTGCCCACCCAAGGGACCGATCCAGCGCCTTGCGCCAGGCGGTGCTGAGACCGTCCCGGCGGTCTGCGGCCATCGCCGGATGCCACGTTCGCGCCACCGCCCAGTTGGCGCGCAGATCGTCCAGGTTCCGCCAATAGCCGACCGCGAGGCCGGCGGCGTAGGCGGCGCCGAGGGCGGTGGTCTCGACGGTTGCCGGGCGCACCACCGGGACATCCAGCATGTCGGCCTGGAATTGCATCAGCAGCGTGTTCAGCACCATGCCGCCATCGGCCCGCAAGGCGCGGATCGGGATGCCGGAGTCTTTTTCCATCGCGCGCACAACATCCATGGTCTGGTAGGCCGTGGCTTCCAGCGCCGCGCGGGCAATATGGCCGGCGCCGGCGAAGCGGGTCAGGCCGGCGATGACCCCGCGCGCATCCGCCCGCCAATGCGGCGCGTACAGGCCGGAAAAAGCCGGAACGAAATAGACATCGCCATTATCGGGGACCGAGGCCGCCAAAGCCTCGACATCCGCGCTGTGTTTGATGATCCCGAGATTGTCGCGCAGCCATTGCACCAGGGCACCGGTGATGGCGATCGAGCCCTCCAGCGCGTAGGTCGCGGGGGCATCGCTGAGACGCGCGGCGACGGTGGTGATCAGACCGTGTCGCGACGCCACCGGCGTGGTGCCGGTGTGCATCAGCAGGAAGCAGCCAGTGCCGTAGGTGTTCTTGGCCTCCCCCGGTTCGAAACAGGCCTGCCCCATCAGTGCCGCCTGCTGGTCCCCCAGGATGCCGCTGATCGGCACCCCCTGCGCGGTGGTTGCCAGCACGGCGGAGGACGCCACGATCCGCGGCAGCACCGCGCGCGGAATCCCGAACGCGGATAGCAGCGCCTCGTCCCAGTCCAGCGTCGTCAGGTTCATCAGCTGCGTGCGGCTGGCATTGGTCACGTCGGTGGCGTGCAGCCCGGTCAGGGTCCAGAGCAACCAGGCGTCGATGGTCCCGAACAGGAGATCCCCGGCCGCCGCCCGGGTCCGTGCGCCGGGCACCTGGTCCAGCAGCCAGCGCAATTTCAACGCCGAGAAATAGCTCGCCAGCGGCAGGCCGGTGGCGGCGCGAAACCGGTCCTGACCGCCGTCACGGGCCAGTTCGGTGACCATCCGATCGACCCGCGTGTCCTGCCAGACCAAGGCGTTATGCACCGGCAGTCCGGTGTGACGGTCCCAGAGGACCGTCGTCTCCCGCTGGTTCGTGATCCCGATCGCAGCCAAATCCCGCGCCCCCAGATCGGCTGACCGCAGCGCCTCATCCATCGTGGCGGCGACGGCATCGCGAATTTCAATCGGGTCGTGCTCCACCCAGCCGGGCTGGGGGAAGATCTGACGGTGCTCCCGCTGCGCCTGGGCGATGACGGCGCCGGCGCGATCGAAGACGATGAAGCGGGTCGAGGTGGTGCCTTGGTCGATGGCGCCGATAAAGCGGGTCATGGGATCCTCCGTAGTCCCGCGAGACTAGAGCGTGATCGGCGGAGGTGGAATCACCGGAGCCGTGAATCACGCGATTCAACAATCGTTTAGAGCCTGTCCGTCTTTAGACGGGCTGGCTCTAGGCCGTGTGGACGGATTTGATCAAGACAAACACACAGGCCAATGACACGAATGCCTCGTAGTTTCGCTTGGTCTTCTCACAGCGCATAGCGACCCGCTTGAACCGTTTGAGTTTGCCGA
>CAIXEA010000062.1 GCA_903918315.1 uncultured Acetobacteraceae bacterium
ATTTCCCGGCCGCGGCCGGGGGCCGCGGCTGCCTCAAACGCGGCGCGGGGGCTGGTACCCTCCAGCCGCCGCGACGACGGCGCTACGCGCGCGGGCGATGGGCCCGCAGGAAGCTCCGTACATGCCGGACCGCGAGGGGAATCCGCTCTTTCGGTTCCTTCCACGGATAAAGGCTGACCTCCGCGTTCGGGGACAGCATCGCTGATTCCATCGCCACCGCGTAAGGATGCGCCGGCACGTCGTCCGGCAGCACCAGAACGGGTGTCTGGCAGTTGCGCACGAAATCGCGGTCCACGGTGAACACGAAATCGGGGGGTTGCGGTACATCTTGTTCAGGAATGCGTCGATCGTTTCCATCGACACGTCCGGGCGCCGGGCGCACAGCGGCGGGCCCCAGCCGGTGATGTTGTTGTTATAGAACAGGTCCGGCATCTCCGGCCGGAAGCCGCTGGGCTGGGCCAGAACGGCGGCGACGATGCGATCCGGCGCGCGCCGCAGCAGATTCCAGATGAACGGCCCGCCAATGCAGAATCCCATCACCATGAACTTGTCGATGCCGAGATGATCCATCAGGCCGAGCTGGTCGTCGGCATAGGAATCCCAGGGACGATCGACCTCCACCGGGCCGGAGGACTGGCCGCCATTGGCATTGCGCAGATCCGCCGCGATGCAGCGATATTCACCCGCGTATTCCACCATGGGATTGAACGGCGCGCTGCCGGTAAAAAAGCCCAGCGTCGAATTCAGCCCGCCCCCCGGCAGGATCAGCATCGGAAATCCGGCCCCGGATTCCTCATAATGGATACGAACGTCGCCTCTTTCATAGATCGGCATGCTGGTTTCCTCCCCTTGCGTGCGTTTTATCAAACGGGCTTGTCACCCACGTCCCCACCGGGCTCACCCCGCGGCCGCGGTCAGTAAACCGGGGTTCCGCAAATCTGCGTCCGCCGCATGATCCGGCGAAACGGGCCGGCATCGTGCACCGCCAGATGTTTGGTGCTGCGATTGTCCCAGAAGGCGATCGACCCGTTGTCCCAGCGAAAGCGGCAGGTGAATTCCGGTCGGTGCCCGTGTTCCAGCAGAAAGTCCAGCAGCGGCTTGCTTTCGGCCTCGGTCCAGCCTTCGAATCCGACGGTGTAGGACCGGTTCACGAACAGCATCTTGCGCCCGGTTTCCGGATGGGTGCGCACCACCGGATGCAGGCTGATGGTTTCGCGCCAATCGGCGTCTTCTCGCACCTTGGTGGATCGGTGCGCGTTCATGCCGGCCCGCGGCCCCGCGACCATGCGGTCGGTATGCACCGCGCGCAAGCCATCCAGGGTGCGCTTCAACCCGTCTGACAACGCATCGTACGCGCGGTACTGGTTCGCGAAGAGCGTGTCCCCGCCATAAGGCGGCACCTCGATCGCATACAGGATCGCGCCCATCGGGGGTTCCGCCGCCATGGTGGTATCGGCGTGCCAATCCTCCCCCACGATCTTCTTGTCACCCGGTTCGCGCCGGATATCCACGATTTCCGGATCCGCGCTCACGCCCTTGTAGTTCGGGTGGATGAAGATCTCGCCGAATCGGCGGGTGAAGGCCTTGTGCTGTTCGACGTCGATGGTCTGGTTGCGGAAGAAGATCACGCCGTGATCCAGCAGCGCCTGCCGGATTTCGGCGATCACCGCCGCGTCGAGGTCGCGGGACACGTCGACCCCGCCAATCTCGGCGCCGAGGGCGCCGGCGATGGGGGACACTTCGATATGGGTGTTTCGCATCGCCGAACCTCGCATTTATCCGGCCGCCCGCGGCGACCAGCCATAGGCCTTGGCACAGGCGCCGCCCATCAACATCGCCCGCTCATCCGCCGTCAGGCGATCGGTGGTCCGGAAAGGCTCCACCGCCTGCTCCAGATTGACCACCGCGAAGGCGCGGGTCCAATCCGTGCCCCACAGGCAGCGGTCGAAGCCCCAGGCATCGAACACGCGGGCCAGGGGGTCCCAGATGTCGGGGAACGGGAAGGGCTGGTGCGACAGGGTGCAGGCGCCGCTGACCTTGATCACCGCGTTCGGGCGCTTCGCCAGTTCCAGCACCTTCGGCAGATCGCCCCAGGCATCCGGCGCCGCCGGCGGCACATGCGGCTGCACCAGGCCCAGATGGTCAACGATGAAGCGGGTATTGGGGTGGCGGTCGATCAGCGCCGTGCCGACATCGATATTGCCCCAGCACAGCATATTGAGCGGGCAATCCACCGCCGCCGCCGCCTTGGCGATGCGGGCCAGGCCGGGATCATCGGCAGATCGTCCGGACTCCTTGGGCAGCATGATGCGCACGCCCACCGTGCCCGGGGTCTTCTTCCAGTCCGCGATCACATCCGCGACCGCCAGATCGTCGGGATCGACCGGCTTGATGATGGCGAAGCGGTCGGGATGGGCGCGCTGGACCTCGGTCGCGTAGCTGCCGTCGAATCGGTACATCGCGAAAGCGGAGATGAAAATGGCGCCGTCGATGCCGTTCTTGTCCATCGCCGCCACCATTTCATCGCCGGTGACATGCGCGGGCCAGTTGGGCACGGTGGCCCAGGGCCGCTTGGGTGTATTGGCCTCGTAGCAATGGACCTGTGAGTCGATGATGGTCATCGGGGACGCTCCTTTGTTCCCCAGGAGTTGGCCGCCAAAGCCGGACGATGTCCAGAGGGGCTTTGGTTCTCGGGGGAGGGGAAGGAAGGCCAGGGGCGCCGCTCGACGCCGGGGCGCGGGGGGTTACAATCGGCCCCGCAGCACAATGGGGGTCACGGCCATGGATTACGATACGATCATTGTCGGCGGCGGCTCCGCCGGCTCCGTCCTGGCCAACCGCCTGTCCGCGCGCAGCGGGCACAGGGTCCTGCTGTGCGAAGCCGGCCAGGACACGCCGGAGGACAATGTCCCCCCGGAAATCGCCGACAGCTATCCCGGCGTCGCCTATTTCGACCCCCGATTCCATTGGACCGAGCTGAAGGTGCGCACCCAGCCGCTGTCTCACAACAATCCCGACGACCTGCCGCCGCTGCGCAAATACGAGCAGGCGCGGGTGCTCGGCGGCGGATCGTCCATCAACGGCCAGATGGCCAATCGCGGGGCACCGACGGATTACGACGAATGGGTGTCGCGCGGCGCCACCGGCTGGGGCTGGGACGACGTGCTGCCCTATTTCCGCAAGGTGGAGCGGGACCTGGACTTCGACGGCCCGTTGCACGGCAAGGACGGGCGCATCCCCATCCGGCGCATCCCGCGTGAGGACTGGTGCCCCCACGCCATCGCCGCCGAACAGGCCTTCGCCCAATCCGGCAGCCGCTATCTGCCCGACCAGAACGGGGTGTTCGAGGATGGGCATTTCCCGGTCACCATCTCCAACCAGAACGAGCAACGCGCCTCCGCCGCGATTGGCTACCTCGACCGCGCCACCCGCGCCCGGCCGAACCTGACTATCAGCACCGAAACGGTGGTGCGCGGCCTGATATTCGACGGCCCGGCCTGTGTCGGCGTGCGCGCCCGGGTGGGCGGGCGCGATGTGGATTATCGCGGGCGGGAGGTGATCCTGTGCTCCGGCGCCATCCATACGCCGGCGCATCTGTTGCGGGCCGGGATCGGACCGGCCGGGGACCTGCGCGCCTTGGGCATCGATGTTCGCGCCAATCTGCCCGGCGTGGGGGCGCGGTTGATGGATCATCCGTCCATCGCGCTGGCATCCTTCATCAAACCCCAGGCGCGGATGGATGCGCGGACGCGGCGGCATATTCATGTGGCGATGCGCTATTCCTCCGGCCTGCCGGGCGCGCCGGCGGGGGATATGTTCGTGGCCTGCGCCAGCAAGTCGGCCTGGCATGCGGTGGGCGAGCAACTCGCGTCCCTGGTTCTGTTCGTTAACAAGACCTATTCCGAATCCGGGCGGATCCAGCTGGCGTCAGCCGACCCGGATGCGGAGCCGATGGTGGCGTTCAATCTGTTGTCGGATAGCCGGGATGTGGAACGATTGATGGACGGATTCCGCCGTCTGGGGGCGATCCAGCAGAGCGATCCGTTACGGGCCGTCACCGCGGACCCCTTCCCCGCCAGCTATTCCGAACGGGTCCGCCGCATTGGCGTCGTCAACACCAAGAACCGTTTGGCGACGCGCGCGATCGCGAAACTGCTGGATGGACCTGGGACACTGCGCAGCTGGCTGATCGACAAATACGTCGTCGAGGGTTTTCGTTTTGACGACGTCATGCAAAACGATGATCGGCTTGAAGCCTTCGTCCGCCACGCCGCGATCGGGGTGTGGCACGCATCCTGCTCCGCCCGGATGGGGGCCGCGGATGATCCGATGGCGGTGACGGATACGGCCGGGCGGGTGCGCGGTGTGCCGGGGTTGCGGGTGGTGGATGCGTCGCTGTTTCCGGTGGTGCCGTGCGCGAATACGAATATTCCGACGCTGATGGTGGCGGAGAAGATCGCGGATGCGATTTTGGCCGGGGGGTGAGGGGTTTGGGCTATCGCATGTGACAGCGATCGCGGTCCGCAACCGCATAGAACCGGTCATCCTCGGGCTTATCCCTACCGCGTCCACACATCGCGGAAACGATTTTCGTCTGTCGTGCTCTCTATCGTCATGGCCCGGCTTGTCCTGGCCACCTATCGCGGCACGGTGCGGTGGGGGTGGCCCGGACAAGCCGGGCCATGACGGTGGGAGAAAATACCGTTGTCCTCACCTGCCAGATTTTCGTTTCCGCGATCTATGAATCCGTTAGGGCTTATCCGGAGGATGACGTGTCCGCGGCGTGACCGGCCGGCTCTAGGCGAAGGCCGGCGCGACCTCGGCCATGAAGCGGGTCATCTCATCCTTCACCTGCTGGTGCGGCTTCAGGCCGACGTTGAAATACAGGATGACCTCGTCCACCCCTGCCGCGTGGACCTTCTGCAAGATTTCGGTGATGCGGGCGGAATTGCCAAGCAGCACCGAATTTTCACCGAGGTCCTGAGGCCGCACATTGCGCAACCGTTCGACCATGGAGATGAAATAGCGGTAGCTCGGCGGCGCGGTTTCGGGATCGCCGGGAAACGCCGGGATGACGCATTCGCGGAAATAGCGGATCTGGCGGGCACGGGCGGCGCCTTCTTCCTCCGCATTGTCGGCGAAATGGATGAAATAGCTGCACATCACCCGGCCTGGTGTCGTACCATGCTTCGCACAGGTGTCCTTATAGAGGTCGGCCACCTGCTTCAGCCCGCCATAGCTCATCGCGGCGGCGAAGGGCGCAACGATCAGGCCGCAGCCCAGCCGCGCCGCCAGCTCGATCGACGGCCCCGAAAACGACGCCACATAGGCCGGCATTGGCTTCTGCAACGGTTGCGGCGTGATCAGAACATCGTCGAATTTGTAATGTTTACCGTGGAACGACAGCGGGCCATCCGCGTCCCAGAGGCGGCGGACGATCTCCATCCCCTCTTCGAACACCGATTGGTTGTCGTCGAAATTGGCACCCAGCGGCTCGTATTCGCGGCGGTCGTAGCCGCGCCCGGCGGCGAAATCGACGCGGCCGCCGCTCATGAGGTCCAGGCTGGCCCATTGTTCGGCCACCCGGATCGGATGGTGCAGCGGCAACACCGTCACCGCGGGGGCGAGGCGGATACGCTCCGTGCGGGCGGCGATATAGGCCAGCGCCAAGTCCGGGCATGACAGCACCCCGAGGCCATTGAAATGATGCTCCCCGATCCAGGCGGAATGCATGCCCAGCGCTTCGGCGTGGATGGCTTCCGCCACGATATCGTTCACGAACTGGTTGGCGGAGCGGACATTATCCGCATAGGCATTGTCACTGAGGGTGAAGTAACCGAACTTCAAGGCATGACCTCCAGGGTCAGGGTTGCAACAGAGCAATGAGCCCCCTCAGAAGCTGCGTGGGCGTGGGCGGGCAGCCGCGAATGACCAGATCGACCGGGACGACCGCCGAGACACCGCCCACCACCGCGTAGCTGCCGGCGAAGACACCGGCATCGGCGCCGCAATCGCCCACCGCGACCACCCATTTCGGGTCCGGCGTGGCGTTCCAGGTGCGCTCCAGCGCTTCCTTCATGTTCTTGGTGACGGGGCCGGTGACCAGCAGCACATCGGCATGCCGGGGGGAGGCGACGAAGCGCAGTCCGAACCGCTCCAGATCGTGAAAGGCATTGTTCAGCGCGTGGATTTCAAGCTCGCATCCGTTGCAGGACCCGGCATCGACCTGACGAATGGACAGACCGCGGCCCAGGCGGCGCCGGGCCGCCTGATCCAGCGTGGCGGCCAGGGCGGCCAGCTCCGGATCAAGCGCCGGGCGCGGCTCGGTCAAAGGGCGGCGGAGGCCCTGCAGCAGGGTTTTCAACATGGGCGGGCCATGGGAATTGGCAGTCCGCGCGCGTGAAGGGGAAAGCCGTCGAATGAGCCAGGCATCACAGATCGTGCCCCGAATAGGAACAATTGAAACTCTTGTTACAAAGCGGGAAGTCGGCGACGATGTTGCCCTCGATCACCGCTTCCAGCAGCGGCCATTGAAACCACGACGCATCGCGGATGTGACAGCGATCGATATGACCATCGACGATGCGCAACCAGATCAGCACATCGCCACGGAAGGCCTCGACCAGCGCCATGCCCTCTCCGGGGCCCGCGAATACATCCTCGAGCGACATCAGCACCGGCCCCTCCGGCAAACCGGACAGAAGCTGCTCCAGCAGGCCCAGGCTGGCGCGGATCTCGTGGATGCGGATCCAGACGCGGGCATTCACATCCCCCTCGGTCAGAACCGGCACGGCGAAGGTCAGCGCGTCATAGGGGGCGTATCCGGGCATGCGCCGGGCGTCGAAGCCCCGGCCCGACGCCCGCCCGACATAGCCGCCGGCGCCGAACTGGCGGGCCAAAGCGGGTTTGAGGATGCCCGTCGTGACCGTTCGATCCAGCAAGGATGCGGCATTGTCGTACAGCGAGACGAGCGGTTCGAAGGCGTCGGCCAACGACACGACCAGGTCCCGCAGCATGGCCAGGCCGGTGTCATCGAGGTCACCGCCAACACCGCCGGGGACAATGCAATCCATCATCAGCCGGTGCCCGAAGCAATGCGCCGCCGCCCGCAGCACCCGCTCCCGCAGCACCGCGCAATGCGCCAGCATGATGCTGAAGGAGGCATCGTTGCAGATCGCGCCGAAATCCCCGAGATGGTTGGCGATCCGCTCCAGCTCCGCCATGACCGCGCGCAACCAGACGGCGCGTTGCGGCGGCACGATACCCAACGCCGCCTCGACCGCCTGGGCGAAGGCGAGCCCATAGGCAACCGTACTGTCACCCGACACCCGCGCCACGATGCGACCGGCGCGCGGCACCTGCGCCCCCGCCAGCAGGGTATCGACGCCCTTGTGGACATAGCCCAGCCGCTCTTCCAGCCGCACCACGGTTTCGCCCGACGCGGTGAAGCGAAAATGGCCGGGTTCGATGATCCCCGCATGGACCGGGCCGACGGGGATTTGGTGCAGCCCCGCGCCATCAATGGGCAGGAAAGGATAGGACGCCGCCGGCGGGGTCGCACCGCCCCAGCGGCCGTGATCGAGCCACGGCCGATCGTCGGGCGAACCCTGTGCGTCCAGGCCGAACAGATCGCGGGCCGCGCGTTCCAGCCGGATTGCCGGGGGATGCAGCGCCCCCACCGAGGGATAGCGCCCGTCCGGACAATCCAGACTCAGGACCGCGATGGGCTCGGGCGCGTCCTCCGCCAGCACCGCCATGTGGATGCGGCCGGTTTCCCCCCATAGGCTGAGCAAGGTCAGCGCCCCGGACGCCAGGTTCGCGGCGGCCGCGGACCATAGCGTTTCATCGACCACCGCGCAGGGCCAGGGATAATGGCCCCCCACCCGGTAGCCCGAGGCCAGCAATTCCGGCAATACGGTCATCCCAGCATCCTCGCAACATGCTGAAACCAGGCCACCATGGCGGGCGGCAGCCAGATGCCGGCCAGGAGCACCAGCGCGAGATGCGCGAACAGCGGCACCGACGACGCTTTGACCGGGCCAATCAGCCCCTTCACGGGGCCGAAGGCCAGGTCACCCAGGCGCAACAACAAGGCGCCAAAGGCCAAAAGCAGGCCGAACACCAGCAGGATGGCCAAGACCGGCTCCCGCGTGAACGCGGCGGAGACGATCAGGAATTCGCTCATGAAGACACCGAATGGCGGCAGGCCGGCGATGGCGGCGACCCCCGCCACCAGGCCCCATCCCAGGGATGGGTGGCTTTCAGTCAGGCCGCCGATATCGGCCATCCATTGGGACCGCTTCACCTGCGTCACATGCCCGACCGAGAAGAAAATCGCCGATTTGGTCAGGCTGTGCATCGTCATCTGCAGCAGCCCCGCGAAATTCCCCAACGGCCCCGCCAAGCCAAAGGCGAAGACGATAATGCCCATGTGTTCGATGGAGGAATAAGCGAACATGCGTTTGATATCGCGCCGCCGGTATAACATGAACCCGGCGAAGATCAGCGACAGCAGGCCCAGCCCCATCATCAAGGGCCCCGGCACGATCGAGGCGGGATTGCTCGCCAGCAGGATCTTGAAGCGCAGCAGCGCATATAACGCGACGTTCAACAACAGACCCGACAGCACCGCCGAGATCGGGGTCGGCCCCTCCGCATGCGCATCGGGCAGCCAGGCGTGCAGCGGCGCGAGGCCCACCTTGGTGCCATAGCCCAGCAGCAGAAAGACGAAGGCGATGTTGAGCAAGGATGGATCGAAGTCGCGCGCATGCGCGGCCAGGGTGGTCCAGACCATGGCATCCATCCCCTCCCCCACCACCGGACGGGCCGCGAGATAGACGAGGATGGTGCCGAACAGCGCCAAGGCGATGCCGACACTGCCGAGGATGAAATATTTCCAGGCCGCTTCCAACGCCTCCGGCGTGCGATAGATGCCGACCATCAGAACGGTCGTCAGGGTCGCGAGTTCGACCGCGACCCACATCAGGCCGATGTTGTTGGCCGACAAAGCCAGGTTCATGCCGAACAGCATGAGCTGGTACATCGCGTGATAGAACCGGATATGGGACGGTGTCAGCCGCCCGGTTTCCAATTCGTGGCCGATATAGCTGGCGCTGAAGGCGCTGGTGGTGAAGCCAACGAAACTATTGAGCACCAGAAACACGACATTCAGGTCATCCACCATCAGCAAATGGCCCGGCCCCGGCCGATCGGCTGCCAGCAAAGCGAGGGCGAAGCCGAGGGCGATGAAGCTGGCCAGCATGTTCAGACCGGCCGACAAACGATAACCCGGAATCAACGCCAGAGCCGCCGCGGCGAGGAGCGGAACGAACAGCACGCCCGAGACGAGATCGGGGATCATACCGGGGGACCCTCCCTCGGAACGAATCGGCAGGTCGGCCTCATTGTCTTCCCCCGCGGAACTGATCCAAGGCCCCGACATCGACACTGTCGAAGCGCTCCCGAATGCGGAAGAGAAAGATGCCGATGACGATGAACGCGATCAGGACCGAGAAAGCGACGCTGATCTCGACCACCAGGGGCATGCCGCGCGCACCGGTCGCGGCAAGGATGATGCCGTTTTCCAGCGACAGGAACCCGACCACCTGACTGACCGCGTTGCGCCGTGTGACCATCATCAGCAGGCCAATCAGTACGACGGACAAAGCGAGGGCGATGTCCTCTCGGGCGACGGGGTCTGCCTGGGCGGTGACGGGCAGCATCACCTCCAACGACAGAGCGACCAGCCCCATGCCGGCGAGCATGGTCAGACCGATCCCGCCGACGGCCTCGATCTCCCGATGGACCCCCAGTTGAAAGACGATGCGGCGCAACGCCCAGGGGATCAGCATCGCTTTGAAGCCCAGCGCGATGGCCGCGGTGATGTAGAGATGCGGCGCGCCCTGGATATGGGCCTGCCAGGCCACCGACAGCGCGAGAACCAAGGCATGCAGCGCCAGCACATGCAGCAGCGCGAAGAGCCGGGCCTGGTAGAGCATCAGGAAACTCGCCAGCACCAGGAAGCCGGCCAGCATATGGGCGATATCGAAAGCCAGTCCGCGCATCACATCCCCCGCGACACGAAGAGCAGGAGCACGCCCAGCAGACTGAGCATCAAAGCCCCACCGACGAAATTCGGCAGCCGGAACACCCGCATCTTGGCGATCGACATCTCGAACGTGCCCAATAGGGCGCCACCGATGACGAGCTTGACCGCATAGGTGGCCGCACCCAGCAACAGCGCGGCCACGGAAACCCGCGCCCCCGACAGGCCGCCCGCGAGACCCAGGGGGAAGAAGATGCAGGCAATCATCGACATGTACAACAGCAGCTTCACCGCTGCCCCAAGTTCGATCATGGCCAGGTGGCGGCCTGAATATTCCAGCACCATCGCCTCATGCACCATGGTGAGTTCGAGATGCGTTGCCGGATTATCGGCGGGAATACGCGCATTTTCCGCCAAAGCCACGATCAGCAGGGCCACCAGTGCCAGGGCCAGGGACACGCGCAGACCGACATGCGCCGTCAGCATATGGTCCGCCACGACCGAAAGCTGGGTGGAGCCCGCGATCAGCGCGACGGAGAAGATGATCATGATCATCGCCGGTTCGGCGAGAGAGGCGATCATCACCTCCCGCGAGGCACCGATCCCGCCGAAGCTGGTGCCGATATCCATACCGGCCAACGCCTGAATGAACCGCGCGGTCCCGAGCAGGCCGGCGATCACGATCAGGTCGCCGGACCAGGAGAACATCAGGCCCGTCGCGAATGTCGGCACCAGCGCGGCCGCGACCCAGATGCAGCCGAATATGGCATAGGGCGCAACCCGGAAAAGCCAGGATGCCTGCTCAGCCATGACCACATCCTTGCCAATCAGGCGGCGCAGATCGCGATAAGGCTGGATCAGCGGCGGCCCCAGGCGGCGCTGGAACCGCGCCTTCACCTTCCGCACCAGCCCCGTGAGCAAGGGGGCGAGCGCCAGAACCAGCGTCATCTGCAGCAACTGGATGGTGAAATCACGCATCCTTGTCCCCACTCATTGCCAGAGCCTCATTGCCAGAGCGCCAATGCGAGCAGCAGCACGATCAGGGCCACGAAGACAAACCCCAGGTACCGCCGGATCGTCAGGAACTGCAGCACATTCAATGCCCCCGCGATCCGCCCGACCCAATCGCCCAATGGCCGATAGACCCAATCCCACACCAGATCGGATCGCGTGGTGCTGAACCGGGCCGCCCGCGTTGCACCGGGCGGCGGCATATCCACATGCTCCCGCACCTGATAGCCGAGCCCCTCGTACACGCGTTGAACCGGCTGGGCGAAACTGCCGCCGGTGTATTGGGTCATCGGGCTCGGATCGGGGAAACCGCAATCCCAGGCCGGGGCCCGGCGCAACCCGCGCGAACCCAGCCGCTTGACCATCACGGCCGCCAATCCGCCGGACAGGGCGACGAAAAGGGCCAGCAGTGCCGCGTTGTACGAGCTTCGGCTGGCCTCCACCGGGATGGTGGTCATCCAGGGATCGCCCATCTGCACCGGCATGCTCGCGCCCAGCACGGCCTTGCTGACGGGACGGAGCAGGTCGATCACGACGCCAGGAAACAGGCCGGCCAACAGGGCCAAGGTCCCAAACCCCACCATGGCGCCGAGGCTCCAGCGATCGACCTCATGGGCGATGGCCGCCTCGATCGAGCGCGGGCGCCCAAGGAAGGCGATCCCAAACATCCGCACGAAGCATGCGGCCGCCAGGGCCGCGGCCAGAGCCAGCAAAGCCCCATCCGCGGGAATAGCGAGTTTGAGCCCCCATTGCGGCAACTCCGGACGGAGCAGGACGGCCTGGAAGGTGAGCCATTCGGAGGCAAAGCCGTTCATGGGTGGCAAGGCCGAGATCGCCAGGCAACCGGCCAGAACCGCGGCGCTGGTCACCGGCATGCGTTTGATCAGCCCACCCAGTTGATCAATATCGCGGGTACCGGTCACGGTCAGCACCGCTCCCGCGCCGAAGAACAGCAAGCTCTTGAACAAGGTGTGGTTCAGTGCATGAAACAGGGCCGCGGTGAAGGCCAGAGCCGCGCCGGCGACAAAGCCATTGGCGCGAAAGGCCATGGCCAGGCCGAGCCCGACGAAGACGATCCCGATATTCTCCACCGTCGAATAGGCGAGCAACCGCTTGAGATCACGCTCCAACATGGCTTGCAGAACACCGACGACCGCTGTGACCCCGCCCAGCACCAGTACGATCGTCGCCGCCCACCAGGGCACACCGCCCAGCAGGTCGAAGACCACCCGAATGAAGCCGTACAGCGCCACCTTGGTCATGACGCCGCTCATGAGGGCGGAGACATGGCTCGGCGCCGCCGGATGCGCGAGTGGCAGCCAGACATGCAGCGGCACCAGGCCGGCCTTGGACCCCGCCCCGACCAGCGCCAATCCGAACGCCACCGCGGCCAGGATGGGGGCTGGATGACTGGCGCGCATGGCGTCGAACGCGAAGCTGCCTTGCCCGCCCGCCATCAGGGCAAAGGACAGCAGCATGGCCAGACCGCTGAACACCGCCATGACGAGATAGACAAAGCCGGCCTGGGCATTGGCCGGATCCCGGTGCTGCGCGAGCACCAGGGCCCAGGACGCCAGCGACATCAATTCCCACGCGAATTGAAAAGCAAAGGCATCGTCCGCCAGCAGCACAAGATGCATCCCGGCCAAAAACAGCGGATAAAACGGGAGGACCCGCTGCGGCTGCTCATCATGGGCGGCATAGCCGATGGCGAACAGGCTGGCGCCGGCCGAACCGAGGCCCACCAGAAACAGGAAGAAGCCCGACAACGCATCCAGCCGCAGATGCACGCCGATCCAGGGAATGCCGAGCGGCAGGAGGAGAGTCGTGGGAGGCGCCATCATGGCGGCCAATCCGGCGCCGAGGGTTCCGAGGCAGAGAAGGAGGCATCCGCCATAGACCAGAAAATGCCCGGCTGCCGCCCGCCCCAGAAGCCCACCGGCCACCGCGAGGACGCAAAAACCAGCAATCGCCGCGGCAACCAGATCGATCATGGGCGTGGGCCCATGAGCCGGACACCCCGCCCGCCACCGGGGCTGACGGCCCCTTCGTCGAGCAACGCAATACCGCCCTCCCGCAGGGCGGCAACGAGCTTCATGAGCGAGTCGACATTGCCGCGCACGACTCCATCGCTGGCTTCCATCCGTTGGATCGTCGGCACTGAGAGGCCGGACCGCTCGGCCAACTGCCGCTGATCGATTTGCAACAGGGCCCTGGCGGCCCGCATCTGGGCTGCGGTGATCACACGTCGAGGTCCATGAGGAGGCTCCGGACACGGGTGTTAAACGGTGGAACTCATATTCCACATATCTTTCGGGATGCGTCAACCATTAGATCGGAGAAAGGCCTCAAGCCAGCAGGTCCGTGCAGACATCGGTCAGTTGCCCGGCCAGCGCACGATAATCCGCCCCGCGGGGGGCGTTGGGCCGCCAGGCCAGCCCCAAGGTCCGCCAGGCGCCCGCCGCGGCCAGGGGCCGCAGCACGACCCCGCTGCCCTCCGCGATGCCCGCGGCGACCGCGAGGCGGGGTAGCAGCGTGACGCCCAACCCGCTGGCGACCATCTGCACCAGCGTATGAAGACTGGTTGCGGCGAAACTATCCTGATCCCCGCGATCACCGGCCAACAGGCCGCATACCGAAAGCGCCTGATCCCGCAGGCAATGCCCGTCTTCGAGCAGCAACAGACGCTCACTCGCCAAGGCGGAGACGGGGATCTGTTCCTCGCGCGCCAGAGGGTGATCCGGGGGCAGCGCGACGACGAACCGATCCCGTGCCACCGACAGGGCGTCCGCCCCGCCACAATCGCAGGGCAAAGCGAGCAGCATCAGATCCAGCCGGTTGGCTGCCAGACGATCGACGAGGCGGGCGGTCGTATCCTCGCGCAGGTAAATGCGCAGTCTGGGAAAGGCCGCGCGCAAGGCGGGCATCAAACGCGGCAGCAGAAAGGGGCCGATGGTCGGGATGACGCCAAAGCGCAAGGGTCCGGTCAGCGGCTCGCGCGCCGCCGCGGCGGCTTCGCTCACGGCCTCCAACGCGGCCAGCGCTGTCCGGGCCCGCTCCACCAGTTCCAGTCCCAGGGGCGTGAACACGACATGCCGGCCGGCGGTGCGATCGAGGATGGGCGCATCGAGCTGGCGTTCGAGCGCCAGGAGCCCCGCCGAGAGCGTTGATTGGGTGACCGCGCAGGTGAGGGCCGCACGACCGAAATGACGGGTTTCAGCCAGCGTGACGAGATAACGCAGTTGCTGCGGGCTCGGGAGAATAGTCACCGGATAGTGGGCGTCGCTCGTGCGGCCTGGGTCGCAACCCATGGATCGATGCAGCCGGCCTTGCCCCGCCGATAGACCGTCAGCCCGTCAAAGGCCGCGATCTCATTATAGCGCGACCAAACCCGCGCGAATGACGGATCGGACGCGCTGAGCACCGCGATATAGTTGGTGCCCTCCCGCGTATCGACCACGGCGATGTCGGGGCAGCCGGCGATAAAATCATGGGCGACCCAGCGCCGGATCGGAAATTCCTTCGATGTCGAGGGATCGAAGCGCGCCCGCCATAGCTCCCCCTTCAACGCCCACATCGAGTCGAAGCGGGAGGCCCAGGCAACACCGGTGTTATTGACCACGGGAAAGCCGAGGGCGATCCATTCCGAGAATGCGATATAGGTGCGTGCGTGCTGGTCTCGGACGATTTTTTCCAGCTTCTCGACGGTCGTGAATTCGGGTTCCACCGCCAGCGCGACCTGCGGCTGCAAACGCTGGAACGCCGCGACTCCAAACACCATCACCACGACGCCCGCGATCGCCATCGGCAAACGAAAGCTGCGATGATCGCTATGGCGATGCAGCCAGGTGGAGATCGCCCAGCACAGCAGAACCAGCACGGTGACGATGGTCGCGGGGAGCCGATGGTAGAACCAGTCCTTGCCGTCCACGAAGCAGATCACAGTACTGGTTGCGGCGAACACCACGAGCGCCAGCAGCAGGTTCCGCTCCGGCAGGTCAAGGCGGGCCCGCCACCACAGACCGATCGCCACGCATTCGCCCAGGATCAGAAACGCGCTGTCTTGCAGCAGTTGCAGGAAGGTGACGTCCGTACCGCCGTATAAAGCAAGGGCCAACGGCACCGCACGCGCGAGATAGGCCGGGCATGTCACCGCCACCACCAGTCCATAGGCTGCCATCGTGGCAGCAGCCGCGATCGGCATCGCCCGCCAGGGCCGCAGGCCCCAGATCAGCGCGACGCCTTCGAGCACGACGAAGACCCCGGCGTAACGCGGCTTCAGCGCGCAGCCAAGGCCGGCCAGCACGCCGGCGACGATCCCGCTGGACAGCCTGGGCACCCGCCCATCCAATGACCCGGCGAACAGCACGAGGTAGGGCAGCATGGCAGCAACCAGCAAATGCTCCCTCTGCCCAAGATCGGCGGCCGGCACCACCAGCAGTACCGAACCAATCGCCGCGAAAACCGGCAGGCGGTCGGCGAACAGGCTGCCCCGGGCGCGGAGCAAGGCCGCGCTCCACCAGGCGCAGCCCATGACGGCGGCGATGAAGAAGGGCATCGCGATTTGCTGCGGGTCGATGGTCAGCCAATTGCCGATTTCGATGGGGATCGCGGAGATCCAGACGATCAAGGGCGGATTGACTTCCACCACGTCGACATAAAGGGCGCGGCCCGCCATCCAGCGGCGTGCGACGTAGAGCAGCCAGGCGATATCGTCCTTCAGCGGTGTGCGCATCACCGCGAACATCACAACACCCAGCACGACCGTCAGCAACAGTATGCTGGCGGCGCCGATCGCGGCCCGATGGGCTGAACTGGCGGGGGAGAAGACCCGTGCTTGGGGGTGGCTCATGAGGGGGACAGGTCGCTCCGGCGCGCGAAATCGCATGTTCGGGGGCAGTGTTGCCATAACATGAACGCACAGCCAAGTGGCAGAATCGTGGCGCCGCCTTTTGCTTTTTGCCTATTCTCTAAGCACCGCTACGAAGCGGCGATACGCTCGATCCCGCCCATATAAGGGCGCAAAACCTCGGGGATCGAGATCGAACCATCCGCCTGTTGGTGATTCTCCATCACCGCGATCAACGCACGCCCCACCGCGACTCCGGACCCATTGAGGGTGTGGACGAACGCAACCGTCTTGCCGTCAGCCGAGCGGAATCGGGCGTTCATGCGGCGGGCCTGAAAGTCCCGGCAATTGGAGCAGGAGCTGATCTCCCGCCACATCTGCTGACCGGGCAGCCAGACTTCCAGATCGTGGGTGCGGGCGGCGGAAAATCCGGTATCACCTGACGCCAGCAGCATCCGGCGGAATGTCAGCCCCAGGAGGCGGAGCACCGTTTCAGCGGAGCGGGTCATATGCTCGTGTTCGGCTTCGCTCTGATCGGGATGCGCGATGGTGACGAGTTCGACCTTGCGGAACTGGTGCTGGCGCAACATGCCGCGCGTGTCGCGTCCGGCCGAACCGGCTTCGCCGCGGAAGCAATCCGTCAAGGCGGTCACGCGGATCGGTAGTTGCTTTTCCGTTACAATGTCACCGGCGACCATGTTAGTCAGGGGCATTTCGGCGGTGGGGATCAGGTAACGGCCATCCGTGGTCTTGAACAGGTCCTCCTCGAACTTCGGAAGGTTGCCCGTTCCGTACGCAGTCGCCTGATTGACCAGCGACGGCACGATCGTTTCCTCATAGCCGTGCTGCCCCGTGTGCACGTCGAGCATGAATTGTCCGAGCGCCCGCTCCAGCCGCGCCAGGGGACCGCGGAGAATCGTTGAACGCGCACCGGCCAGCTTCGCCGCGGTGGCGAAATCCATCATGCCCAGTGCCTCACCGAGCTCGAAATGCTGCTTCGGCTCGAATCCGAGGTCGCGCGGCTCACCGTGCTGGGACAAGACCACGTTGGAGGACTCGTCGGGCCCATCCGGCACGGCGGCATCGAGGATATTGGGGAGCGACTCCAGAATGGCCTTGATCCCGGCGTCCAGCACGGCGGCCTGCGACTCCAGACCTTCCATCTCACCACGCAGCGCCGTCGCTTCGGCCTCGGCGGCGCTGGTATCAGTGCCCGCGCGCTTGCCTTGCCCGATTTCCTTCGACAGCGCGTTGCGGCGGGCCTGTTTCTCCTGCAAGGCGGTCTGCGCGCCGCGCCGGGCCTGATCACGCGCCAGGATATCCGGGGACGCGGCCGGCAGCCCGCGACGCGTCATCGAGGCGTCGAACGCGGCGGGGTCGTTGCGGATGGCGCGAATATCATGCATCGGTTGGTTCCTCCACCGGCTTCTTTTCGACCCATCCGGCCGTCAGGATCGAAATTTCATATAGTAATATCAACGGAATACCGACCACGATCATCGAAACCGGGTCGGGTGGCGCCACCACCGCGGCGACCACCAGCATGCCCACGATGGCATAGCGCCGGTACCGCTTCAGGGCCGCGGAACTGGTGATACCGACCTTGGCCAGTAGGGAAATGCCAACAGGCAACTGGAAGATCAGACCGCAGGCGAAGATCATCTTCATCACCAGGTCGAGATACTCCCCGACCTTCGGCACCAGCTCGATCGGTACCCCGCCGCCGCCGGTCAGGTCCTGGAACCCGGCGAAGAACTGGAAGGCGATCGGGAACAAAATGAAATAGGCCAGCGCCGCGCCGGTGACGAACAGGATCGGTGTCGCCGCCAGGAACGGCAGCAGCGCGCGCTTCTCACTGCGATAGAGGCCGGGCGCGACGAACATCCAGAGCTGGGTGGCGATGATCGGGAAGGCCATGAACAGGCCGCCGAACATGGCGACCTTGATGCGCACGAAAAACGCCTCATACAGCTGGGTGTAAATGAGCTTGGGATCGGGGGCGCCCGATGCCTTCAGCACATCCGCCAGCGGGACCGCCAGGGCGTAATAGATGGCGTTCGAGAAATAGTAGGATACGAAAAAGCAGACCCCGAATGCGGCCATCGACCACATCAGCCGCCGGCGCAGCTCGATCAGGTGATCGAGCAGGGGCATCGGCTTGTCGTCGATCGTGTCGTTTTCCTGGGAATCTGCCACGGCTGGGGTTCGCTCGCTTGTCTGCGGATGAGGGTCAGGATGTCGGGCGGGGGCCCGCGAACTGCGGCGGGACGAACGGCGGGGGGCCCGCTTGTTCCGGCGGGATGACGGGCGCGGCCGGAATCAGACTGGGGGGGATGAAAGCCGGCGCACGCGGCGGCAATTCCACCATATAGGGTTCGGGCGGCGGCGCCGGGATCGGTTCAGGCTCCGCGTTTTCCCCCGCCGCGGGTTCTGATGGCGCCAATGGGTCGCCGGCGAAGGTATCGCGCAGGGCATTGTCGGGATCGATGGATTTCTCGACCACACTCTTGAGGTCAAAGTTCCTGATATCGTTGAACGATTTTTTGACGTCGGCGAGATCGGCTTCCTTGATCATCTCATCGACATGGGTTTGGAATTCAGCGGCCATACGGCGCGCCTTCTTGATCATGCCCGCGACCGTGCGGATCGCAACGGGCATGTCCTTGGGGCCGATCGCGATGAGCGCGACGGCACCGATGATGGCTATTTCCGACCAGGCGAAATCGAACATGAAAGCGAGCGTGTCCCGAGCGCGATGGCGCCGCGCGCCCGGTTGGTAGCAGGAAGGGCCACGCAGGGGAACCGGATGCGCGCATGGTCTGTGTTGGATAGGTAGTTTCCGACTCTCCCGCGTCCTTCACCGCGTCCTCATTTGAAGGGTGCCGAGCGCCATCGCTCGGCGGCCACGTCGTGCTGGACGCCGCGGCCGGATGGCGGGAGATCGCAATCATGGACAAAAACCGCATTATCGGTGCCGCCAAGGAAGCCAAGGGCGCGGTCAAAACCGCCATCGGCCGCGCGACGGGCGACGCCAAACTCCAGGCCGACGGCCAGGCCGACACGCTGGAGGGCAAGGTTCAAAACGCGGTTGGCGGGATGAACGATGCCATTCGGGACGCGAAGCACAAATAAAAACCTGATCGGGGCGTTACAGCCATGGGCCTGTTATTGGTGATCCTTGTCCTCGTTCTCCTCTTCGGAGGCGGCGGTGGCTACTACGCCCATCGGAGCTACGGTGGCGCCGGCCTGGGCGGGGTGCTCAGCCTGGTGCTGATCGTCGTCGTCGTGCTCTGGCTGTTCGGTGGCATCGGCAGTTACCGCTGAGTGGATGTGCCGCGGCTTGCTCTCCCCCGCCCCTTAAGGAGACTGACATGAACCGCTTCGCGATGAACGGACTGACCATGATCGGTATGGTGATTGCCGTGGCTGGTTTGGTTGCCTTTGCCATCCCGGTCTTCATGACCCATGAAACCAAGGACGTCGCCCGTATCGGCGATTTGAAGCTGCAAACAACCGAGAGCCGGGCCTATGTCATCCCGCCGGCGCTGGCCGGCGGCGGGCTGGTGTTGGGTCTGGTGTTGATCGGCGCCGGATTTTTCCAGAAGCGCTGAACCATCCGATGCCGTGGGCCTCAACGCCCACGGCACGACGCACGAGCGGGCGGCCGCTAAGCAGACCGCACCATGCCGCCGTCAATGGCGATGCATTGGCCGGACACATAGTCGGACAGGTCGGTGGTCAGGAACTCCACCACCTTGGCGCAATCCTCCACATTGCCCAGCCGGCGCATCGCGATCTGCTCGGTCCGGTCGCGGTTGGCATTGACGCTGCCCGGCACGACGGTGGCCATGATGCGCCCGGTGGTGATGGTCCCCGGCGCGATGCAGTTCACATTCACCCCATGCGGGCCGAGGTCCTGCGCCAGATAGCGCGTGTAATGCAGGATCGCCGCCTTGGCCGCCCCGTAATGCGCGTAGCCGCCATCGACCGAGGGTCCGAGTCCGGCGATCGAGCTGACGGTCACGATCTTGCCCGAGCGCTGCGCCTTCATATGCGGCGCGACCGCGTTCACGCAGTAGACGGTGCCGTAGTAGTTCATCTCGGTGACCAGCTTCAGCAGCGGCGTTTCCAGCGTGCTGGCCTTGGTATCGAGCGGCCGGCCGCGCCCGCCGCCGGCGTTGCAGACCAGGATGTCGATCCGGCCCCATTTTTCCATGACGGTTTTGACCATGGCATAGACCGATGCCTCTTCGGTCACGTCCATCTCGATCCCGATGGCTTCCCCGCCGCCGGCGATGATTTCATCAACGGTGCTGTCGCCGGTCATGGCCTTGGCCTCTGCCTCGAACTCTTCATACGAGCGCAGATTGAGGTCGGTGACCGCGATTTTGGCGCCGAGGCCAGCAAGGCGGCGGGCATAGGCCCGGCCCAGCCCCCGTCCGCCGCCGGTGACGATGGCAACCTTGCCGTCGAGTTTACCCATGGATCGCTCCTCCGTTTATGATGACCAGGAAGGTGCCGGTTTGCCGGGGATGGGTCAAACGAAGGCCCGATCCGCCCCGGTGCACGATACCGCATCATCCCTGTTGATCCACGCAAGCGGCGCTCATCCGTGATCAAGCCGCCCTCGCCCCCGCACCGGTGTCCGGCAACGGCCCCATACCAACCAACCGCCTTGACCGCCCCCCCCTCCGACGACCATTCTCCGCGCCGACGAACGCGCGACAATTGGGAGTAAACGCGATGCCTCAGGTCACTCTGACGGTGAACGGCAAGCAGCACACGGTCGAGGTCGAAGGCCGGACCCTGCTGGTAGAATTGCTGCGGGAAAAGCTCGGTCTCACCGGCACCCATGTGGGCTGCGACACCAGCCAGTGCGGCGCCTGCGTCGTGCATGTGGACGGCGTGTCCGCCAAGTCCTGCACCATGCTCGCCGTGCAGGCCAATGGCACCAGCGTCACGACCATCGAAGGCCTGGCGGCGGCCGACGGCACCCTGCACCCGATGCAGGAGATGTTCCGTGAACATCACGCCCTGCAATGCGGCTTCTGCACCCCGGGCATGGTCATGAGCGCCATCGACCTGGTCAACAGCAACCCGGCCGGCCTGACCGAGAAAGAAATCCGCGAAGGGCTGGAAGGCAACCTCTGCCGCTGCACCGGCTACCATAACATCGTCAAGGCGATCGCGGCAGCGGCCCCGCTGATGCACGCGAAATAAGCGCCACCCAACAACGGGAGAACGACCATGGGCTTCGAAGGCATCGGTGCGTCCGTCCGCCGCAAGGAGGATCTGCGCTTCCTCAGCGGCAACGGCAATTATACCGACGATATCAACCGTCCCGGCCAGCTCTACGCGGTCATGCGCCGCTCTGATCGGCCGCACGCGAAAATCAACGGCATCGACACCGCGGCGGCGAGCAAAGCCCCCGGCGTCGTCGCCATCTTCACCGGCGCCGACATGGCGAAGGATGAAATCGGCGGCCTGCCCTGCGGCTGGCAAATCCACAACAAAGACGGCTCCCCAATGGCGGAGCCGCCGCATCCCGTGCTGGCTATCGGCAAGGTGCGCCATGTCGGCGACCCCGTCGCGGTGGTGATCGCGGAAACCAAGCAGCAGGCCCGCGACGCGGCCGAACTGATCGCGATCGACTATCACGATCTGCCGTCGATTTCCTCCACCCCCGATGCGATCGCCGCCGGCGCGCCTTTGGTGCATGATGAACTCGGTAGCAACATCTGTTACGACTGGCATATCGGCGACAAAGCGGTGGTCGATGCCGCCTTCGCTGGCGCCGCGCATGTCGTGAAGCTCGATCTGGTCAATAACCGCCTGGTGCCCAACGCGATGGAGCCGCGCGCGGCCATTGGCGATTACGACACCTCCTCCGGCGATTATACGCTGTACACCACCAGCCAGAACCCGCATGTGATCCGGCTGCTGATGGGCGCCTTCGTGCTGCACATCCCCGAGAACAAGCTGCGCGTCGTGGCCCCGGATGTCGGCGGTGGCTTCGGCTCCAAGATTTATCACTACGCCGAAGAGGCGATCGTGACCTGGGCCTCGGCCAAGGTGCGCCGCCCGGTGAAATGGACGGCCGATCGGACGGAAAGCTTCATGAGCGATGCCCATGGGCGCGATCATGTCTCGACGGCTGAAATGGCGGTTGCGGCTGACGGTAAATTCCTCGGCTTGCGCATCCATACACTGGCCAATATGGGCGCCTATCTGTCCACTTTCGCGCCGGCGGTGCCGACTTATCTGTATGCGACGCTGCTGGCGGGCGTGTACACGACGCCGGTCATCTATTGCGAAGTGAAGGCCGTCTTCACCCACACCGTGCCCGTCGACGCCTATCGCGGCGCCGGCCGTCCGGAAGCGACGTTCCTGCTGGAGCGTCTGGTGGATTGCATCGCGCAGGACACCGGCATCGACCGCGTCGAACTGCGCCGCAAGAACTTCATCCCGTCCAACGCCTTCCCCTATCAAACCCCGGTGGCGCTGCAATATGACAGCGGCGACTACCAGACGACCCTCAAGGTCGCGCTGGCCAATGCCGACTGGGACGGTTTCGAAGCCCGCCGCGCCGAGGCCAAAAGCCGCGGCAAGCTGCGTGGCATCGGGATTTCCACCTACCTCGAAGCCTGCGGCATCGCGCCCTCGGCCGTGGTGGGCTCACTCGGCGCCCGCGCCGGCCTCTATGAGGTCGCCAATATCCGCGTCCACCCGACCGGCAGCGTGACGGTCTTCACCGGCACCCATAGCCATGGCCAGGGGCATGAGACGACGCTGGCGCAGCTGGTCTGCGATCAGCTCGGCGTGCCGCTGTCGCAGGTCGATGTGGTGCATGGCGATACCGCCAAAATCCCCTTCGGCATGGGCACCTACGGCTCCCGCTCGTTGGCCGTCGGCGGTTCGGCGATGGTCAAGGCGATGGATAAAATCATCGCCAAGGGCAAGAAGATCGCCGCCCATCTGATGGAAGCCTCGGTCGAGGACATCGAGTTCGCCAACAACACCTTCACCGTTGCCGGCACCGACAAGTCCAAGACCCTGACCGACATCTCCCTGGCCGCCTATGTCCCGCACAACTACCCGATCGATGAGATCGAGCCGGGCCTGGACGAGACCGCGTTCTACGATCCGAAGAACTTCACCTTCCCCGGTGGCTGCCATATCGCGGAAGTGGAGATCGATCCGGAAACCGGCGTCACCACGGTGATCAACTTCACCGCCGTCGATGACGTGGGCCGGGTCGTCAATCCGATGATCGTCGAGGGCCAGATCCAGGGCGGCGTTGCCCAGGGTATCGGCCAGGCGCTGCTGGAAGCGGCCATCTACGACAAGTCGGGCCAGCTGCTGTCCGGCTCGATGATGGATTACACCATGCCGCGGGCGGACAACCTGCCCAACTTCAACGTCGCCACCGAAAACACCATGTGCACCCACAACCCCCTGGGGTCGAAGGGCTGCGGTGAGGTGGGGGCCATCGGCTCCCCGCCCGCGATCATGAACGCGGTGATCGATGCGCTGAAGGATTACGGCGTGCGTCACATCGACATGCCCGCGACCGGGCCGAAACTATGGTCGATCATTCAGGCCGGCCAGACCAAAATGGCGGCCGAGTAAGCAAGGCGAAGGGATCAGAACGATGTACGATTTCACGTATCAGAAGCCCGCCAGCCTCGCTGACGCGGCCTCCATCCTCTCCGGCGACGCCGACGCGAAGGCGCTGGCCGGCGGCATGACTTACATCCCGGTGCTGAAGCAGCGCCTGGCGAAGCCCTCCGCGATCGTGGACCTGTCGGGCCTCGGCCTGTCGGGCATCACGGTGGCCGGTGGCACGGTCACCATTGGTGCCATGACCACGCATGGCACGGTGGCGAACTCGGCCGAGGTCAAGGCCGCGATCCCGGCGCTGGCGGCTCTCGCCGGTGGCATTGGTGACGAGGCGGTGCGCCATCGCGGCACCATCGGCGGGTCGCTTGCCAACAATGACCCGGCGGCGTGCTACCCCTCCGCCGTGCTGGCGCTGGGCGCGACGATCACCACCAACAAACGCGCCATCGCGGCCGATGATTACTTCCAGGGCATGTTCACCACGGCGCTGGAAGAGGGTGAGATCATCACCTCCGTCAGCTTCCCGGTGCCGGAACGCGCGGCTTATGAGAAGTTCCGCAACCCGGCGTCCCGCTATGCCATCGTCGGCGTGTTCGTGGCGAAGTTCGCCACGGGTGCGCGGGTGGCGGTGACCGGTGCCAGCCAAAGCGGCGTGTTCCGCCATGCCGGCATGGAAGCGGCGCTGTCGGCCAATTTCTCCCCGGATGCCACGGCGGGCGTGACCACCGAGGCCGACAACATGAACGGCGACATCCACGCCAGCGCCGAATACCGGGCGCATCTGGTGGGCGTGGTGACCAAGCGCGCCGTCGCCAAGGCCTGATCACGCCACAGCCCCCCTCTTTGCCAATGAGGGGGGCTGCCGGCCGCGCTCAGCCTTTTGATGACGCTTTAACCGAGTGTTGCCGGCCATGACCCTCGCGTCCCTGACTGAATCGGCCGGCCCGCACAGCATCCCCTATTTCGATCCTGCCTTTCCGGATCGCCGGCTGATCCTGCACAGCGCGCGGCCGCGTGCCTACACACAAGCCACGCCCGTGCTGTTCGTCCACCACGGCGTCGCCCGCAACGGTGAAGCCTACCGCGACTACTGGATGGACCATGTCGACGACGCCGGTATTCTGGCGATCGCCATCGAGTTCCCCGAAGAGACGTTTCCCGAATACCTCTGGTACAACTTCGGCAATCTGCACGCCAAGGACGGCACGCCCAACCCCAGGGATCAGTGGACCTTCGGCATCGACGCGCGCCTGTTCGACGCCTTGCGCGGGCAAGGGATCACGGCCCGGCAGCAATACGGCGTGTTCGGCCATTCCGCCGGCGGGCAATTCGTGCACCGCATGCTGTCATTCGGGTACCGAGACCGGGTGGCCATCGCGGTCAGCGCCAATGCCGGCACCTATGCGATGCCGGACCTGGATATTCCCTGGCCTTTCGGATTGGGTGAGACCGAACTGACACCCCAAACCCTGCTCGATCTCCTGGATTTCCCGATCACGGTCATGGCCGGCACCAACGACATCAAAACCACCGGCCGGTTTTTCCCCAAGGGACCGCGATCGAACCGGCAGGGCCTGACCCGGTATGAGCGGGCGCACAATTATGTCCGCATGGGCCAGGCCCTCGCCGCCGCGCATGGGCGGATCTGCCGCTGGCAGGTGATCGATGTGGTCGACGTCGGTCATGACGGGCGGGGCATGTCCGCCGCCGCCGCCCCGGTTGTCGCGGCCGCGCTGCATGCATCGGAGCGGTTATAACGCATTGCCGTCCGCTTGCTCTTGGCCCTAGGCTGCGCGTCGCGAACTCTGCGGAAGGCACCCACACGATGAAGCGTCGCGACCTCCTGAAATCCACATTGGCCGGCACCGCCGCCCTCGCCGCCCCCCGGGTCGTCAGCGCCCAGGGTGCATCCAAAACGGTCACTTTCGCACCGCACGCCGATCTGGCATCGCTGGATCCGGTTTGGACGACGGCGGATATCACGCGGAATTACTCGCTGGCGGTGTTCGACACGCTCTATGCCAATGATGCCAATTTCATGGCGCATCCGCAGATGGTGGCCGGTGACACGGTCGAGAACGACGGCAAGCTCTGGGAGCTCACGCTGCGGGACGGGCTCAAATTCCATGATGGGGAAAAGGTGCTTGCGAAGGATTGCGCGGCCACCATTCTCCGCTTCGCCAAACGCAACCCGTTTGGTCAGGCGATGATGAAGCGGGTGGACGAAATCACCGCTCCATCCGACACCGTCATCCGCATCCGGCTCAACAAGCCATTCCCGCTGCTGCGCTCCGCGCTGTCGGAACCCTATGCCGCCATGATGCCGGAACGGCTGGCCATGACCGACCCGCTGAAGCAGATCCCGGAAGCCATCGGCAGCGGTCCGTTCAAATTCGTGGCCGATGAGCGGATCCCGGGCTCGCGCGTCGTATTCGCCAAAAACGCCGCTTACGTCCCACGGGCTGACGGCACGCCGAGCTTTCATGCCGGCCCCAAGATCGTGCATGTGGATCGCGTCGTCTGGAGCTTCATCCCCGATGCCTCCACGATCGAAGCCGCTTTGAAGCGCGGTGAAATCGACTGGTGGGAACAGGCGGCGATCGATCTGGTCCCCAAGATGCGCAAGGACAAGGATTTCGTCGTCACCGTCAAGGACCATACGGGTGAAATCGGCTGCCTGCGGTTTAACCACCTCAATCCGCCGTTCAACAATCCCGCCATCCGCAGGGTCGTCCTGGCGGCGATGGATCAGAAAGAAATCATGGAGGCCTATGCCGGCGCGGACCCGTCGCTGATCAAGACGGATGTGGGCCTGTTCGTGCCGGGCACCCCGATGGCGAGCAAGCTCGGGGTCGAGCAGACCCGCGGCCCCAAGGATTTCGCCAAACTCAAAAAGGACCTGATCGCGGCGGGCTACGATGGGCAGAAGATCGTCGTCCTGGCGGCCACCACGCTCCCCAATATCTGGGCCGAAGCGCAGGTCGCGACCGATGTGCTCACCAAAATCGGGTTCAACGTCGATATGCAGACCCTGGAATGGGGCTCGGTCGTGCAGCGGCGCGCCAGCAAGGAACCGATCGACAAAGGCGGCTGGAATATTTTCTACACCTATCTGGGCGGCATGGGGAACGTCTCACCCGCCCCCGCCATCGGGCTGCGCGGCAATGGCGCCGGCGCCTGGTTCGGCTGGCCGAACAACCCGAAGATGGAGGCGCTGTACGACGGCTGGTTCGAGGCTCCGGACATCGCCGCCCAACGCAAGGTCATCGATGAGATGCAGACGGTGTTCTGGGAAGACCCGCCCTATGTGCCGCTCGGCATGTATGACCAGCCGACGGCGTATCGCAGCTATCTGACCGACGTGCCCGAAGGCTTCCCGCAGTTCTACACACTGAAGAAAACCATCTGACATGCATGTCGTCGTCATCGGTGCCGGCATCGTCGGCGCCGCCTGCGCGCTCGAACTGCTCCGCGACGGTCATCGGGTGACAATCGTGGAGCCGGGCGAGCCCGGCGGCGAGCAGGCGGCGAGCTATGGCAACGGCACGCTGCTCAACCCGAGTTCGATCATTCCGATGTCATCGCCCGGCATCTGGAAGAAAGTGCCCGCATATCTGTCCGACCCGCTCGGCCCCCTCGCCATCCGCTGGTCATACCTGCCCAGGGTTCTGCCCTGGCTGCGCCGCTTCCTGAGCGCCGGATCCACGCCCGACAAGGTGGGGGCCATCGGCAAGGCGCTACGCCCCCTGCTGCTCAATGCCCCCGACCGCCACCGCGCGCTCGCGCAGGAAGCGGGTGTCGGCCATCTCATCACCCAACAGGGCGTGCTCTTCGCCTTCCCTGATCGCGCCGCCTTCGAAGCCGAAGCCCTGGCGTGGAAGGTCCGCCACGATAACGGCGTGCGATGGCTGGAACTGAACGAGGATGAGCTGCGCCAGCGCGAACCCGCCCTGGACCGCCATTACACCTTCGCTTTGCTGGTCGAGGAAAACGGCCAGTGCCGCGACCCCGGCGCCTATGTCGCCGCGCTCATCGCGCATGCGACCGCGCAGGGTGCCGTGCTGCGGCGGACCCGCGCCACCGGTTTCCGGATCGAGCAAAAGCAGCTTCGGTCGGTGACCACCAATGGCGATGAAATCCCCTGTGATCGCGCGGTCATCGCGGCCGGTGCCTGGTCCAAGGTCCTGGCGCGGGAGGCCGGCGATGTCGTGCCCCTGGAGACCGAGCGCGGCTACCACATCGTGATCGAGAACCCCGGCATCGAGCCGCGCTACCCCGTGATGCCCAGCGACGGCAAGATGGGCTGCGCGATGACCCCGCAAGGGCTGCGGCTCGGCGGCCAGGTCGAATTGGCGGGGTTGGACGCCGAACCCAACTGGAAACGGGCCGACGTCCTGCTGCGGTTCGCCCGCAAGGTCTATCCCGCGATCCCCGAGGGGCTGTCGACGGACAACGTCAAGGTCTGGATGGGTCATCGGCCGTCCATGCCCGATGGGCTGCCATGCCTCGGCCCGGCATCGGGCTGCCCCGATGTCATCCACGCCTTTGGCCATGGCCATGTCGGGCTGACGGCCGGCGCGACGACCGGTCTGCTGGTGGCGGATATCGTCAGCGGGCGCAGGCCGCGGATCGACCTCACACCTTATGCCGCGACGCGGTTTTAGAGCATGTCCGGTGCTTTCAGGCGCACCTGACAAGCTCTAACCGATTGTTTGATCGCGTGATTCACGGCTCCGGTGATTCCACCTCCGCCGATCACGCTCTAGCGATCTAACCCGCTTCCCCCGCGACGACAGCCAGTACCGCGTCGCCATACCGCTCCAGTTTCGATGCACCCACGCCCTTGATCTGGCCCAGCTCGTCCAGGTCCTCGGGGCGAACCGCGGCGATGTCACGCAGGACGGTGTCGTGGAAGATGACATAGGGCGGCACGGATTGCGTTTTGGCCTCCGCGGCGCGCCAGGCGCGCAAGGCTTCAAACAGGCCAGCCGCCGCGGACCCAGCGGGAGGGGCATCCGGGATGACCCGGCGGCGGTCGGGCCTGGCGGCCGGCTTGCGGGGTGCGTCCTGCCGCAGCATGACCCGCACCTCCCCGCGCAGGATGGGGCGCGCCTCCTCCTGCACCAGGAACAGTCCGCCATGCCCGGCGGTGTCCACATCCAGCGCGCGGATGGCGACCAGCTGGCGAATCAGGCCGCGCCAGTAGGGTACGCCGTGCTCCGCGCCGATGCCGAAGGTGGGAATGCGGTCGTGACCATGGCGCAGCACGGCTTCGGTCTTCTCGCCCCGCAGCACGGCGATGATGTGCAGGGCCCCGAACAGCTGATGGGTGCGGTAGACAGCCGAAAGCACCTTTTGGGCATCCACCGTGGCATCGGCGGTGCTGGGCGGCGCATCGCAGTTATCGCAATGGCCGCAATCAGCGGTCAGCCCCTCCCCGAAACAGGCCAGCAGACTGCGGGTGCGGCAGGTCACGGCCTCCGTCAGGGCGATGATCTCCTCCAGCTTGATCCGCATGACCCGTTTCTGAGTTTCCGGCGCCGAGGATTGGCCCAGCCAGTGCCGCGCCTGCGCAATGTCCTGCCCGCCATAGAGCAGCAAGGTCTTCGACGGATCTCCATCGCGTCCGGCCCGGCCGATTTGCTGATAATAGGCTTCCGGTGAGTCGGGCATATCGAGATGAACGACAAAGCGCACATCCGGACGGTCGATGCCCATGCCGAAGGCGATGGTGGCGACGATCACCACCGGCTCCCCGGAGCGAAAGCGGGTCAGGGATTCGCGCTTATGCTGGGGATCCAGACCGGCATGGAAGGCGATGGCGGGGAAGCCCTTTTCCACCAGCCGCGCGGCCATCCGCTCGGTCTTGGCGCGGCTGCCGCAATAGACGATGCCACATTGCCCCTTGTGGCTGGCGAGGAAGGCCAGCAACTGCGCCGACTCGCCCACCTTGGGTTCGGCCGCGATATGCAGATTGGCCCGGTGAAAACTGTCCAGAAAGACCTGGGCGTCCTGCATGCCCAATGCGGCCAGGATATCACTGCGGGTGCGGGTGTCAGCGGTTGCCGTCAGGGCAATCCGCGGCACGCCGGGAAAGCGCTCCGGCAGCAAGGCCAGACCCCGATATTCGGGCCTGAATTCATGCCCCCATTGCGACACGCAATGCGCCTCATCGATGGCGAACAACGCGATCGGCAGCCTGGCCAGGCGGTCGATCGTCCCATTGCTCAACAGCCGCTCCGGCGAGACGTACAGAAGATCGAGCGTCCCTTCGACCATGTCGCGATAGACCGACCGGGCTTCCGCCGGGTCCAACTCCGAATGCAGCGCCCCGGCATTGACGCCGACCTGGCGCAGCGCCGCCACCTGATCATCCATCAGCGCGATCAGGGGGGACACGATCACGGCCATGCCTGGCCGGCACAGGGCCGGAACCTGATAGCAAATGCTCTTGCCGCCGCCCGTTGGCATCAGCACCAGCGCATCGCCACCGGCGATCACATGGCGCACGACGTCTTCCTGCTGGCCGCGGAAACCGGGGAAGCCGAACACGCGGCGCAAGGCCTCGTTTGGGTCTTCGAGCTGTCGCGTTTGCAGCATCAGCCTGGCCCGTCAGGGCAGCGCATGGTCGAGTCTCTCCGGCGGCGGAATGCTGCACCTACCTGCCGGGGGGACAGCACGGCGTCAACCGCGCTGTCCCGACCGGGGGTCAAAGGGTCTTCAGATATTCCAGCAAGGCCCGCTTGTCCTCGTCCTTGAGATTGACCCCGAATTCGTGCCCGCAGTTGCTGTATCCGGAATTGAGGGCGGTTTGGTAGTTCGGATCGCTTTTCGGCAGGCAGACCGCATGCAGGGTATAGTCGAATTTGGTCTGCTCCGCCGCCAGACCGACCTTCCCGGTCGGGTCATATTGGGGCCCGATTTTGAACGCGGTGGGGCGCTGCGTCGCGGGCAGCAACAGATCCGCGAGCGTCGGGACGGAGCCATTGTGCAGATACGGCGCCGCCGCCCAGATGCCCTCCATCACCCGGGACTCATACATATTGCGGGCACCCTTCGCGGAGGGCGTCCATTTAACCGCGGCCAACTGCTCGGGGATGCGGGCGATCCGAGCCTCCAATGTGTCCTTGTCGCCGCGATCCATCGTGTGATCGAGGTCGTAGGTCGCGATCTTGCCAATATGGGGCAGTATGATGCCCACAACCGACGACGCGAGGAGAGACACCGACGAATCCCGGGCTTTCAACGTCGGTATGCCCGTGTTCTTCAGCACACCCGTATCGACCATCCGCCCCAACGTGTCCCATTCACGCGTATCGGTGCCGACGTCCTGCACCGGCGTATCCCAGGTGGCCCGACCCAGGCCGCGCGCGGTGATGTGCTTGCCGTGGCAGGATTCACAGCCGCTTCCCTGCTCGATCGACCAGTTGAAGACCGCCTCCCCGCGCTTCGCCAGTGCCGCATCAACCGGCCATTGGAACGCCGGTCGGCCGATTTTGCCGATGAGTGTTTCGAGCGCCAGAAGGCCGTCGATGTTGACGGAGTTGTCTTCATAATGGGGCAGGCCGAGTGCATCCTTGGTGGGATGGAA
The DNA here is from genome assembly GCA_903918315.1 of uncultured Acetobacteraceae bacterium. Classification (GTDB taxonomy): domain Bacteria; phylum Pseudomonadota; class Alphaproteobacteria; order Acetobacterales; family Acetobacteraceae; genus Rhodopila. The sequence continues at coordinate 31,117 of CAIXEA010000062.1, forward strand.
GTGCCCGAAGACCCCCAATACCTCCCCGGTATTGCGGACCATGGCCAGCAGATCGTCGCCATTGGGGGCGAAACCCGGCCATTGCGTGCGATTCTGAACGGAGGCGTTCCAAATGAACGGATACCGCGCCGGCGCGTCGGCCACCTGAATATTCTTCGGAATCATATACCCCGCGCCGGGATCGCCGATATCCAACCCGGACAGCCGGTTGAAGATCATTGCGACCGCATCCAACCGCGACGGCCCCCAGGCCGGCGTCGGCAGCGATCCCCGGATGATGGTATCGAAGGGGGTGAACCAGACCATCACCGCACCGCGCAGTTGCAGCGCCTGCTGCTGGTCCGGCGCCCCGCCCAGGACCGCGGCGGCGAATGTCTGGAACGCGGCGGCATCCGTGAGGACCGTCTGAACCGCTCGATGCAGGTCGGTCAGGAAGCTCTGGAAGTCCGCGATCGCCGGTCCACCGTCGAGGCGATAAGAGATACCACCCACCTCGATCTGGCGGGTGTGGCAGGCGGCGCAGTTCATGCCCAGATGAACGGTGCCTTTGTTATCGGTATTGGTGGTGAAACCCACCGGTAACCCCGCCGACGCGGTTTCGTCGTTTTTCAGATAGCCATATCGGCTGAGCGTGTCGGCCATGAATGGCGCGCCGTCCGGCTGCTTCAGGGCCATCATCCATTGCAAGGGAATCAGGCGCGAGCCCTGGTCCTGGGAATAGAACTGGCCCCGCGTATCGCGGGTCCACTGCGATCCTTGATCAACCTGCTTCTGTTGGCCGGGCGATTGCGCCGACGCGCCACTGGCATTCACCAATGGCAGCATCAACGACAGGAGAAGAACGATGGAACGGCGCATAGCAATCCTCCGCGATGACAATGAATGGCGCGTCAGAGGGTCTTGAGATATTCCAACAACGCCTTCTTTTCCTCCGGATTCAGCCAGATTCCGAATTCATGGCCGCAGTTGCTGCTTCCTGAATTGCGGTTACCGCATCCGGTCTGGAGCGTGAAGTTGGCGAACTTCGGCTGATCCGCCGCCAGCCCCACCTTACCCTGAGGATCGTAATTCGGCCCGATCTGGAACGATACCGGCCGCTTCGAAGACGGTTCCAGCAAATCCGCCAATGTCGGCACCGAACCATTGTGCAAATACGGCGCCGTGGCCCAGATCCCCTGCAGAACACGCGCTTCATATTTGAACGGTTCCTCCCCGGCCGGGGCGGGCGTGAACGCGCTCGCCAGCGAGTCGGCGCGCCGGTGTGACGACTTCGTTGACAACTGGGCCGGATGAGACCCCTCATCGTCGTCCAGCCTGAAGCGGGCGACCGTTCCCAGCCGTTGCAGGATCGTGCCCTCAACCGCCACACCCAGCACACTGAAGGAGGAGTCCACGGGTTTCAGCTTGTTGCCAATGACGGGAATGCCGCGCCCGCTCAGGACCCCGGTCTTCGCCGTCCATTTCAGAATGTCGTATTCGCGGCTGTCCGTGCCGACGTCCTGCAACGGCGTGACCCATGTTGGATTGCCCGTCAAAGGATCCTTGCCGAGGCGGATACCATGGCAATCTTCGCAGCCGCTGCCTCGGGATATCGGCCATTTATAGATTTCTTCACCCACCTTCGCGAGTGCCGCGTCGATCGGCCATTGATATTTCGGCGGTCCGATTTTCTTGATCAGATCCTCAAGCGCCATCAACCCTTCGGTATTGGCGGAATTGTTGGAACTGTAATCGACGCCGAGGGGGCTATCGGGCTTCAACACCGGCGTGAAGTCCGCGAACACGCCGATCACCTCCCCGGTGTTGCGGGCGAGTCCGAGCAAGTCATTGCCATTGCTCGCAAAACCAGGCCATTGCGTTTTCGCCTGGATCGGCGCGTTCCACACGAATGGGTAACGGGTTGGCGCGGTCGCTTTGCGAATATTCTCGGGAATCAGGTGCAGCTTCCAGGCCGGACCGATATCCAGACCGGTCAGGCGATTAAAGATCATCGCCACCGCGTCAAGCCGCGACGGCCCCCACGGGTTCGCCGGCAAGGCGCGATCGACGATGGTATGGAACGGGAGGTACCAGGTTTTGACCGCTTTACGAAGCGTCGCCAGGGTCGCTGGATCGTGATTACCCTCCAGCACTGAATCGGCGAAGGCGTTGAACTGGGCGGGCTCCTTTACCACGCGCCCCATCGCCTTGTCGATATCGCGCAGCAGGCTCTGGAAATCCACGATGGCTGGTCCGCCGTCGATCCGATAGCGGCTGTCACCGACAACGATTTCGCGCGTATGGCAGGCCGCGCAGTTCATGCCGACCGATTCATTGCCCGTCGGGCCGTTGGTCGTGAACCCGGCGGGCAGGTTCGAAGACGCGTCTTCGTTGTTCGGAAGATAGCCATAGCGGGCCAGGCGATCGGCGAGGAAGGGCTGCCCGTCGTCATGCTGAAGGGCCGCGAACCAGCGCAGCGGCATCAGGCGCGAGCCCTGATCCTGACTGTAAAATGACGCCCGGGTGCTACGAAGCCAGGCATCCCCCTGATAGACGCCCGTCTTCAACAGGGCATCAGGCACCGCCGGTTTCGGATCAGGCTGCTCGCCGCAACCGGCAAGGACAACAGCCAGAACGACTGTCTGCAAGAAACGTTTCATGGCTCATATTTCCCCCTCGCGAACGCCAGTATTGTTATCCATTTCTTGGGCCATCGCAAGTACGGACAGATCCGTGTCACAGGATCAACGGCAAACCGACGTAATTCTCCGCCAGGGTGGTCGAGGCCGCTACTGATCCGAACACATAATCGAGCTCCGCCCGTTGCATCTGACGTTCAAATGGGCTGTGTGTGTCGAACCGGTGCAGCAGACTGGTCATCCACCAGGAGAACCGTTGCGCCTTCCAGACCCGCCGCAGGCAGGTCTGGCCGTAGGTTTCCAGACCATCGCTTGCCCCTGAGCCGAACCAGGCCGTCAGCGCGCGCGTCAGCACCGCGACGTCGGCCGCGGCCAGATTCAAGCCCTTGGCGCCCGTCGGCGGCACGATATGGGCGGCATCGCCGAGCAGGAACAAGCGGCCATACTGCATCGGCTCCGACACGAAACTGCGCATCGCGGTCACCCCTTTCTGGGTAATCGCCCCCGGCCGCAGGACAAATCCGTCGCGCGCGAAACGCAGCGACAACTCATCCCAGATGCGGTCATCGGACCAGAGCGCGAGGTCCTCGTCCGGCTCGCATTGCAAATACAACCGGCTGACGGACGGGGATCGCATCGATAGCAATGCAAAGCCGCGATCATGCCGCGCGTAGACCAACTCGTCAGACGACGGCGCGGTGTCGGCCAGAATGCCCAGCCAGCCAAACGGGTATTCGCGGTCGTAGACGCGGCTGATGCTGGCGGGGATCGCGTCACGGCTGATGCCATGGAACCCGTCGCAGCCGGCGACGATGGCGCAATCCAGCCGCTGCTGGCGCCCGGCATGATCGTACAGAATGAACGGCGCATCGGTCCGCAGATCGTTCAGACTGACCCCCGTTGCCTCGAACAGAATCTGCCCGCCGGCGGCGAGGCGGGCGGCGATCAGATCCTGCACGATCTTATGCTGCGGATAGACCATGACGTGCTTGCCGGTCAGCGCCTCGAAATCGATGCGGTGATCGCGGCCTTCCGTGCGCAAGATCACGCCCGCATGCTCCATGCCCTCGGCGCGCATGCGGTCGCCGACGCCCGCATCGATCAGCAACTGCTCGACCGGCTGTTCCAGCACCCCGGCCCGAATCCGGCCTTCGACATAGGCGCGGGACCGCGCCTCGAGGATCACGGATTCGATGCCATTCAGGTGCAACAGATGCGACAGCAGCAACCCGGCGGGTCCGGCGCCGACAATTCCGACCTGCGTTCGCATAATTCTTCTCCCGTTTCCCGTCGGAAAGTGTAGCCGGGCCCAGGCGGGCATGCCTACACTTCTCGCAGTTGCAGCAGGAGCCGTCATGTCCTCTACGCCCGACGAATTGGCTTTGGAGTTCAATATCCTCATGAACCGCGCCGGGCTGACGGTGCCACCGGCCAGGCGGGGTGCGATCCTGGCCGCCTATGCGGATTTTCGGGCGCAGATCGCCCTGCTGCACGACCGCCACGCCCACACCGATGAGCCGGCGCATACCTTCACGCAATTGAAGGCGGGGGGCGTATGATGGACACGCGCGATCTCTCCATCGCCGAGATGGGCCGGGCGCTGCGGGCGGGCGCCGTGACATCGGTGCAACTGACCCAGGACGCACTCGGCCGGATTGCCGCGCAGGATGGCGCCTTGCATGCCTTCGTTCTGCTGACCGAGGACCTCGCTTTATCGCAGGCCGCGGCAGCGGATGCCGCATTGAAAGGCGGCACCGATCGCGGCGCCTTCCATGGCATCCCCTATGCGCTCAAGGACATCTACGACACCGCCGGCATCCGCACGACCTGCCATTCCAAGCTACGGTTGGACACGATCCCGGCCGAGAACAGCGTCGTCGCGGCCCGGTTCGAAGCCGGGGGCGCGGTGCTGTTGGGCAAGCTGGCGACGCATGAATTCGCGCTGGGCGGGCCGAGCTTCGACCTCCCCTTCCCGCCGGCGCGCAATCCCTGGAACCCCGCGCATATTACCGGCGGATCCTCGTCCGGCTCCGCGACCGCGATCGCATCGCGGATGGTGCGGATGGCCATGGGCTCCGACACCGGTGGCTCGATCCGCGGGCCGGCGGCCTGGTGCGGGCTGGTGGGGATCAAGCCGACTTATGGGCGCGTGTCGCGGCGAGGGGTGTTTCCCTTGTCCTGGGCGCTGGATCATTGCGGCCCGCTGTCGCGCACGGTGGAAGATTCGGTTCTGACGCTGCAACTGCTGGCCGGGCACGATCCGCTGGATGCCGCCAGTGCCGACGTGCCGGTGCCCGACTACGCCGCCGATCTCCAGAAAGGCGTGGCCGGACTGAGGATCGGCGTGCCGCGGGACTTCTTCGCCAGCGCATCCGCCCTGACCCATGATGTGCTCGCGGGCTTCGACCAGACGGTGGCGCAACTGCGCGCGGCCGGCGCCGTCGTTGAAACCATCACACTCCCGGACTACGCTCTGTTCGCCGCCGCCGGGCGGGTGATCATGATGGCGGAGGCCTTCGCCATCCATGAGGCGAATATGCGCGATCGCATCCTCGACTATGGCGAAATCACCGCCAATCGCTTCATTCTTGGTGCAACCGTGACCTCGGCCGATTACCTGGCGGCTTTGCGGGTGCGGCGGGAGGTGACGGATGCGGTGAACGCGGCGCTTCGTTCCTATGATGCCCTGCTCTGCCTGTCGGCTCTGAACACCGCGCCCAGCTTCGCGACCGTGACGGACGCGCTGTCAAGCGCGGCGCCGATGCAGACCATCCCCTTCAACGTCACCGGCCATCCCGCGATGAGCGTGCCGATCGGCCTGGGATCGGACGGGCTGCCGCTGGGGGTGCAGGTGGTAGGCCGGGCGTTCGATGAGGCGATGGTGTTCCGGGTTGGGCGTGCGATCGAGGTCTTGTCGGGGTGGGAGAGCGTGGCGCTGCCGGGGTAATCGGCGGGCGCCCGCTGCCTCACAACGCGAAGGCATCCTCCTCCAACGCCAACACCCCCGCCGCGCCCCGCATCACCGTGTGCGCCAGCCCGCCTGCCTGCGACAGCACATGATCCGCGTAGAACCGGGCGGTGCCGATCTTGGCGCGGTAGAAGGCGGGGTCTTCGTTGTCGCCGGAGGTGAGACGGTCCGCCGCCGCCACGGCCGCGCGGGCGGATTGCCAGCCACCGGCCACGACGCCGAACAGGTTCAGCAGCGGTACGGCACCGGCCAGAACCGTGCGCGGATCGGTCGCGTAGGTGTCCACGACCCAGGCCACGGCCTGTTCCAGCAGCGCGATGGCGTCGCGTAAAGCCGAACCGATGACCGCGAAATCCGGACCATCCTGCGCCGCCAGCCGGGCCAGCACGGATTTCATCTCGGTGATCGCGGCGCGCGCCGCCTCTCCTTTGTCGCGGACGATCTTGCGCCCGATCAGGTCATTGGCCTGGATGCCGGTGGTGCCTTCGTAGATCGCAAGGATGCGGGCATCGCGCAGGAACTGGGCGGCCCCGGTTTCTTCGATAAAGCCCATACCGCCGTGGATTTGCACACCGGTGGAGGCGACATCGATCGCGGTTTCCGTGCTCCATCCCTTCACCACGGGGATCAACAGATCGACCATCGCCTGGTTGCGGGCCCGTTCAGCCGGATCGGGATGGCGTTGCGCGATATCGAGGGCGGCGGCCACGACATAGGCCAGCGCGCGCATCGCCTCGGTGCGGGACTTCATGCTCATGAGCATGCGGCGCACGTCGGGGTGCTTGATGATCGCCACCCGGCCGCCGCCGCGCACGCCGGTTTCGGTGCCCTGCACCCGGGTTCGGGCGTAGTCCAGGGCATGCTGAAAGGCGCGGTCGCTGATGGCAATGCCCTGCAAGCCGACATCGAAGCGGGCGCGGTTCATCATGATGAACATGTATTCCAGGCCGCGATTGGGCTCCCCCACCATTGTGCCAATGGCACCTTCGTTATCGCCATAGACCATGACGGCGGTGGGGCTGCCATGAATGCCGAGCTTGTGCTCCAGCGAAATGCAATGGGCGTCGTTGCGCGCGCCCAGCGACCCGTCGGGGTTGACCAGGAATTTCGGCACCACGAACAAGGAGATGCCGCGCACCCCCTCCGGCGCGTCGGGCAGGCGGGCGAGCACGAGGTGAACGATGTTCTCGGTCATGTCGTGATCGCCGTAGGTGATGTAGATCTTCTGACCATAGAGGCGGAAGTGATCGCCCTCCGGCACCGCGCGGGTGCGCACGGCGGCGAGATCCGATCCCGCCTGCGGCTCCGTCAGGTTCATGGTGCCGGTCCAGGATCCCTCGACCATTTTCGGCAGATACATGGCTTTCTGGGCGTCAGTGCCCACCAGATGCAGCGCCTCGATGGCGCCGGTGGTGAGCAGCGGGCAGAGCGAGAAGGCCATGTTGGCGGCATTCCACATTTCCTTCACCGCCGTGCCCAGCACCGCCGGCAGGCCCTGGCCGCCAAAGTCGGGATCGCAGCCCAGCGCATTCCAGCCGCCGGCCACGAACTGGGCGTAGGCATCGGCGAAGCCCGCCGGCGGATGCGCGCCGGCGGCATCCAGGCGGGCGCCCTCTTTGTCCCCGGAATGGTTCAACGGCGCGAGCACATTGCCGGCGAATTTGGCGGCTTCGTCCAGGATCGCATCCACCAGGTCCGGGCTGGCGTGGTCGTACCCCGGAAGCGCGGTAATCCGCTCCATCCCGATGAGGTCATTGAGCACGAAGCGCATGTCGCGGACGGGGGCGGTGTAGTCGGTCATGATAGGTCCTTGTTGACGTGCAGTGGCGGTGACGAACCAGCGGGCGAGGATCAGGGGCGCTTCCAGGCGGCGAGCTTGTCTAAGAACTGGGTTATATTGGCCCTGATGGAGCCTTCATTGGCCCGCTTCACGCGGACGAACCCGATGGGTGAATCCGAGAAAGTCGCCGTAAACGGCGCGGATATCGTTTCAAGCAGGATCGGTGCGCCCGCCGGATCGTAGACCTTGTAGTTCACATGCGACGTGACGGTCATATCCAGGCCGATGGCCGGTTGCGACAGCCCGAGCACATTGACGTCAGTCGGATATTGGCACCCGGTCTGACCCGCGATCAGGCCGGCATTGTCCATGGAGCCGGTCAGGGCCGCTTTGAAATCCTGGCTGTCCACCTTCGAAACCCAGAGCGGGTTCGTCTCCTCCCCGCCCGTCACGGTGCGCAAGCACATGGCGTGCCGCAATGGCGGCGGATAGGTTGTCGCGGCTTGCGTCGCGGCCACAACCATGAGCGTCGGTTCAGAGGGCGTCGCACAGGCGCTCAGCCCAAAGAGCAAGCCGAAAGCCAGGAATAGCTGAGGCTTGCGTGGGGGGGTGATTGTCATGCTTCCCTGCATCCTTTCGTCTTTGCCAGTAAATCCAGCCTTTCATTCCGATCCATGAGAGACCGCGCCCTGATCTGTTCGTCGTTGGACAGGTCCATCATCGCCGTCCCCAGAAGCCCGCCAATGACCACGCCCTTCACGACATTGCCGGTCGCGACATCCTTGTCCCTGCTGAGCAGGTCATCCACGGCCTGCTGATTGGCCTGCTTTTGCCGGATCAATTCACCGCAGCTCAATTGCTCATCGCCCGGCTGCGCCATGGCGATGGGTGTCACGGGACGGGCCGCGCAGGCCACAAGGCCGAGAAGCCCCGCCAACAGCGCCACAAGTCTGGTCCCCGCCACGGTCACTGCCTATCTCCCCCTGGGTCTGCCTCCCCGTGTCCCCTGTTACCCAATCGCGCTGGCGGATTTCGCGCGTTCCCGCAAGGCGAATTTCTGGATTTTGCCGGTGGAGGTCTTCGGCAATTCCCCGAACACATAGGCGCGCGGCACCTTGAACCCCGCCAGATGCTGGCGGCAGAAGACGCGCAAATCCTCGGCCGACACCGATGCCCCGACTTTCAGCTCCACGAAGGCGCAGGGCGTTTCGCCCCATTTCTCGTCGGGCTGCGCGACCACCGCGGCGCTCAGCACGGCGGGATGGCGGTACAGCGCCTCCTCCACCTCAATGGATGAAATATTCTCGCCGCCGGAGATGATGATGTCCTTCGACCGATCGCGGATCTTCGCATAGCCATCCGGCTGCATCACCGCGAGGTCGCCGCTGTGGAACCAGCCGCCCTCGAACGCTTTCGCGGTGGCGGTGGGGTTGGACAGATACCCCTTCATGGTGATGTTGCCGCGCAGCATGATCTCCCCCATCGTTTCCCCATCCCAGGGCACGGGGCGCATGGTTTCGGGGTCGAGGACCGTCATCGCCTCTTGCAGCGGGGTCCGCACGCCCTGGCGGCCGTTGCGTTCGGCGCGCTGGTCGATGGGCAGACTCTCCCAGTGCGGTTGCTTGGCGCAGACGGAGACGGGGCCGTAGACCTCGGTCAGGCCATAGACATGCGTCAGGTCGATACCGCATTGCTCGGCGCCCTCGATGATCGAGGCCGGGGGCGCGGCGCCGGCGACCTGACCGGCGATGCGGTGGCCGATGCCCTGGCGCAAGGCTGGATCGCAGTTGATCAACAGCGAATAGACGATGGGCGCGCCGCACATATGGGTCACGCCCTCGTCGCGGATGGCATCCCAGGCGGCTTTCGCCTCCACCCGGCGCAGGCAGACATTGACCCCGGCGCGTTCGGCGATGGTCCAGGGGAAGGTCCAGCCGTTGCAGTGGAACATCGGCAGTGTCCAGAGATACACCGGATGGTGCGGCATGCCCCAGTTCAGGATGTTGCTGACCGCGTTCAGATGCGCGCCGCGATGGTGATACACGACCCCCTTGGGATCGCCGGTGGTGCCGGAGGTGTAGTTCAGCGCGATCGCATCCCATTCGTCCCCCGGGTTCTGCCAGGCGTAATCCGGGTCGCCTTCGGCCAGGAGGGCTTCGTAGGTTGCCTCCCCCACCAGATCGCCATGCGGCCAGGCGGGGTCGTCGATGTCGATGACGATGGGTTTCTCGTCCAGCAGCGCCAGCGCCGGGCCGACGACGGACGAAAACTCCCGATCGGTGATCAGCACCCGTGCGCCACCGTGCTTGAGCATGAAGGCGATCGTCTCGGGGTCCAGACGGGTATTGAGCGTGTTCAGCACCGCGCCGCACATGGGGATGCCGAAATGCGCCTCGACCATCGGCGGGGTGTTGGGGGCCATGACCGCGACCGTGTCGTTCTTGCCGATGCCGCGGCGGGCGAGGGCGGAGGCGAGGCGGCGGCAGCGGGCATAGGTTTCCGCCCAGGTGTAGCGCTCGGCCCCATGCACGACGGAGGGCTTGTTGGGATAGATGTAGGCGGCCCGCTCGATGAAGGTCAGCGGCGTCAGCGGGCTATGATTGGCCTGATTCTTGTCGAGGCCAGTCGCGTAGGCGGGGTTGCCGACCATTCATTCCTCCGAGGGCTTGGATTGAGGGCGGTTGTACACGCTGGTTGCGGGGGATGCGACAGGGTTGATCATGCGGGGCGTTCTCACGGCGCATGGGGTGGCCATCCAGGACGCGGACGGCCGCCTGATTGACCAATAGGACGCGCGCCCCGATGCTGGCCCGACGCATCCAGGGAGCATGAGCATGTCCACCCACCTCCATGACATTGAGCAGGCGCTGCAGACCTATTTCGACGGGCTGTATGAGGGCGATACCACCAAGCTCGCCGCCGTGTTCCACCCCGAATCGCACCTTTTCAGCGTCACCGACGGCAAGCTCGATGATCTTCCCCGGGCGGCATGGTTCGATCTGGTGAAAAGCCGGCCTTCGGCGGTCAGCCGGGATCTGCCGCGGCGGGACTGGGTGGTGTCGATCGACCGCTCGGGTCCAAACACTGCCTTCGCCAAGGTGCATTGCCAGATCCCACCGCGGTATTTCACGGATTATCTGACGTTCGTGCGGCTCGCGGGCGGGTGGCGGATTATCTCCAAGACCTTCCATACGGAGACACGATGAGGTGGGCCTGGCCGGCGGGTGGTTCGCCGGCCGTCCCTGCTTCACGGTCAGGCGCGATGCCGGACCGACACGCCTCTGTCTGAGTGCAAGGCACAAACGACTGTAATCCCTACCAAACAAAAATAGTCAATATATTGCGTCAAATTAAGACACGTTCTGTTACAATCTTTATATTTCCCTGTTTGACTTGTCATCACGTGAGGATTAATCCCGCTTTCATCAAGAAAAAACCCGGGATGACCATGTCTAATCTTCGACCGCGCTTGGCCGCACTGGTCCTGGCACACGTATTATTGTGTGCCACCAGGCCGGCCAGCGCACAGACCTTCACGAACACCTCCGTCAACCCGATCGACGGCCTGAGCGATATCGCGACGGTCACCTTCACGGAGGTGACGGGGGCCCTGGTCGGATCCTCCCTCGTCGCTGGCTCCTCCCTCTACCTCCAGGCCGTGGTCACCAACACATCGGCCAGAGCGGGATATGAGACGGCCAATACGCTGGGCGGTGTTTTCTTCTCGATCGCCGGGCACACGGCCAATGATCTGGTCCCCGAACGCGCGGTCACAACAGGGCCTATTTTCGACGCGAGCCAATGTGACGGCACGTCCGGGGCGCTGTGCAGCTCCTCCGCCGTCGATGTCGGGAAATATTGGGGCTACACCTATGCATCCTCTGGCACCTTCACGGGTTCGGCCAATGGAACCACCTGCCCATCGGCCTCCACGATGACGGGCCATTACGGCGTGACCGTGGCCGGGTATGCCTGCGTCACCAACCCGGCCGGGGGCCAGTCAACCCAGTTCGGGGCCGCCCCGCCCAGTCTGGTCAAGACCGTCGCCGCCCCGCAGTTTAGCCTGGTCGGACCAGCGATGGCCGATGCGGCAAGCGCCAGCGCGGTGGCCGCGGACCCGCTGATCAACACGTCGATGATCCTGTATTTCGGCTTGCCCTCAGGGATCGGGCCACTGACCGTGAACTCCGTGACATTCGCCTATGGCGCCGCGCCGGCAATCGCCACTGGCGGGCTGTTTCGTAGCGCGTCCGAGCCCGCCGGTCTGACCATTCTGGGCGTCGGCCTGGCCGTGGTCACCGGCGCCCGCTACCGGCGGCGCGCGAAGTAATCCGAGTCCAATCGAACCATGGCGCAGCATCAGCGGATTCCCATGAAACACCCGACGCGGCCATGGCGCATGGGCCGTCTGCTCACACTGGGTTGCCTCGTGGTGCACGCCAGCTCCGCCTTCGCACAAATACCGGCCCCCGGTTCGGCCGCGGCGGCGATGGATCTCAGCCGCGTGCCTTTCGATACGACCACCCGCGTGTTCGCGATCGGCCCGGCGCTGGAAAAGAACGCCCATTTCCTCCTGCGTGAGGTCGATGGACGCCCCATCACATTGGGCGAACTGGGCGACGAGATCGCGGCCCTTCCCTCGCATATGCGGGGCCAGCCGTTTGATGTCCTCTACCCCTCCATGATCGCGTTCATGACCCGCAAGCAGGCCATGGTCATCCAGGCGCTCAGCGATGGGCTGGATCAGGACCCCGTGGTCAAGCGCCGCATGGCCACGGCGGCCAATACCGTTCTGGTGAACGAGTGGCTGCACCGGCGTGCCGCCGCCATCGTCCAGGAAACCGACATCCTCGCCCGCTACGATCGCGACATCGCCGGGAAGCCGGGCCCGGACGAAGTGCGGCTGTCCCTGATCGCCGTCGCGACAGAGGCAGATGCCGAGGCCCTGCTGACGGAATTGAATCACGGTGCCGATTTCGCCGATGTCGCGCGCCGCGTGAGCCGGGATACGACCGCCGTCCGAGGCGGCGATCTCGGATTTGTTCCCCGCGCCTATCTGACCCCGGAGATCGGGGCCGCGGCCTTTGCCCTGAAACCGGGCGAACGCAGCGCATCACCGATCAAAAGCAACAAACAGTGGTACATCATCAAAGTCGTGGATCGCCGCGCCGGCCCGGCCCCCAGCTTCGCCGCCGCGCACGACTATATCGCCGACACCCTGCAGCAGGAACAGGTGGCCGCGCTGGCCAAGGCCGCGATGACGGCTGTTAAAGTCCGGGAATACGCCCTCACGGGTCACGAAACCGATGAGTCGGTCGCCCAAAAATAGGGGCGAGCACCCCGCTTAACCGGGGTCCTGTTGCTTGTTAATGCCCGTAGACCAGCCCCGGCAGCCACATCGTCAAGGCCGGCACATAGGTGATGATCCCCAGCACCACCAGCAGCAGGATCAGGAACGGTAGGATCCCGCGGATCACCTCCCCCACCGGCGCGTCGGAGATCGTCGACAGCACATACAGGTTCAGCCCCACCGGCGGGTGGATCAGCGCGATTTCCATGTTGTGGGTGAAGATGATCGAGAAATGCACGGGATCGACACCCAGCGGCACCAGGGCCGGCGCCAGGATGGGCATGACCAGCAGCAGCGCCGCCACGACCTCCAGAAAGCAGCCGAGGACCAGCAGCAGCACGTTCATCGCCAGCAGGAATTCCCAGGTGGCGAAATGGTGGCCGAGCGTCCAGGTCACCAGCTTGGCCGGCACGCCGGATTCCGTCATCCAATGCCCGAACGCCAAGGCGGTCGCGACGATCAGCATGATGGTGCCGGCGCTGCGGAGCGCGTCGGCGATCACCGACAGGGTCTGCGACAGCGGGAAGCCGCGGTAGAACACCAGGCTCACCAGCAGGGCGACCACAGCGGCGATGGCAGCGGCCTCCGTCACCGTCACGATGCCCCCATAAATGCCCACCAGCACCACGATCGGCACCAGCAGCGCCGGAAAGGCGCGCACGGTGATGCGGATGCGCTCCCCCATCGGCAAGGACGGCTCCATGGGGAAGTTGTTGCGCCGCGCGTACCACCAGACCCAGGCGAAGAAGGCCCCCGCCTGCAGCAGGCCCGGCATGATGCCCGCCAGGAACAGGCGCGGCACGGATTGCTCGGTCACGATGCCATACAGGATCAGCGCCAACGAGGGCGGGATGACGATGCCGATGGTGCCAGACGCACCGATGACGCCAAGGGCGAAGCCGCGCGGATAGCCCTTTTCCAGCATCGCCGGCAGCAGGATGGTACCCATCGCCAGCGCGGTCGCCACCGAGGATCCGCAAATCGCCGCGAACAGCGTGCAGGCCACCACCGTCACCAGCCCCAGAGAGCCGCGAATGCCCCCGAGCCAGGCGGCGGAGACATCCACCAGCGCCTTGGCCACCCCGCCCTGGCGCATGAACGCCGCCGCCATCACGAACAGCGGCAGCGACATCAGCGTGGAGGAGTTCAGGTGATCGATGATCACCTGCGCCACCCCGATCAGCGGCTGCCCGGACACGACGTACAGCGTCGCGGCGCAGGCACCCAACACCAGGAAGATCGGCATTCCCGCGGCCAGCAGGCCGAAGAACATCACCAGAAAAAGAATTCCGCCCATGATTGGCTCAGTGCTGGCTGGTGGGGGCGAGGTTGGGCGTCAGCTCGTGGTCCGGGATATGCCCCAAAGCCATCGTCGCCGGGTCGAAGCGGAACACGTACCGGTAGAACCGCACGACATAGCGCACCGACATCAGCAGCCCGCCCGCCGGCAAGGCGCTGTAGTAAATCCACATCGGAAATTCGAGGCCGGTCGAGCTCGTCTCATCCAGCATCAGCGATGTCCGCACGATCTCAATCCCGTACCACAGCATGCCGCCGCAGAAGGCCAGAGCGACGATGCAGTTGAACGCTTCCAGCCAGCGCTGCACGCCCACGGGCATGATGCGCAGCACCAGATCAGGCCGCACATGGCCGTCGGTCCGCACCAGCTGGCCGGAGATGATCATCACGCCCCAGACGACGAGATAGACGATCACCTCCTCGGCCCAGGCGATGGCGTGCTGGGGGAAGAAATAGCGCCCCAGGACCTGCACCAGACCAACGATCATCGCCAGCAGGCCCAGCAGGCCCACCAGCATGCGCTCGAACTTATCCCAGAGCGTGTGCTTCGGCTGGATCACGCGCCCACCGATTCCCGCGACAGCCTGACGATTTCCGGTGACAGCTTGGCGTCCTTGATCAGCGTTTCCACATCGCTCTCCATCCGGGCGCGATCCGCGTCCAGCACCGCCGCGGTCGGGTCGACATAGGTCACGCCGTTCTCTTCCATGGCCTTTCGCGCGCGCGCCTGGGAGGCCTGGGCGTTGATGCGGTAGGTACCGATATTCTCGGCCCAGATCCTGGTCATGGTTGCCTGCAGCGCCGGCGTCAGCTTGCCCCAGAACGCCTCACTGATCAGCGGCACATATTCCCCGCAATACTGGTGATCCGAATAGCAATAACGCACCCCGGCTTCCCACAGCTTGGCGCTGGCGCAGCTTTCGTCGGTGGAGACGAAGCCATCGAAGGTTCCCTGCGACAGCGCCAGCGGCACGTTCGGCCAGGCGGTGGTATTGGGGATACCACCGAAGAAATTGATCCGCCAGGCAATGCCGGCGCCGCCGGGGCTGCGCAGCTTCAACCCCTTCAGGTCCGCCGCGCTGTCGAGCTTCTTCTTGGTCGTGTACCAGTTCTGGAACCCGAGGGAGATCCAAGGCCCCAGCACATGGCTGCGCAGCTTGCCCCCCAAAAGCGCGGCGACATGCGCGCCCGGCTTGCCGTCCGACGCAGCCCAGGTGACCTCGATCGGCTTGCCGTAGAACGACGGCAACTGCACGAAATCGGCATCCGGCACGATGCCCGTCTGGGTCCAGCCGCCCGGGGCGGCCATGTCCACCTGGCCTTGCAGCAACGCCTTGCCGACGTTCAGGTCCGCGAACAACTGCCCGGCGTGGAACACCTCCGCCACGATCTGCCCGCCGGTCGCGACTTCCACCTTCTTGAGGTAGTCCACCACGGACACGTTACGGATATGCGACGGAGCGGTATCGAGTGAGCAGCGCAGGCGCAAAGGCTCCTCCCCGCGCGCATGGCGCAGGATGGCGAAGCTGCCGGCGGTGGCGATGGTCGCGCGGGCAAAGCCGCGGCGGGTGAGACCGTTTTCCATGAGTGTGCTCCGCTTCGAAGGGTGCGGCGTCATGATGGCGGCCCCTCTCCCTGTCAAGGGGGTGTGTCAAGCGCCGGGGTGCTCTGATATCTGTATCGCCGGTTTTGAACAGGAGAGATCGAACCATGAAACTCATGAGCTTCCGCCGTCCCGACGGCTCCCCCAGCTGGGGCATTGTCAAAGGCGAGGGCGTGATCGACCTCGGTAACCGCGCCCCTTCGCTCAAGCATGCCCTGTGGGCGACGACGTCGCTGGCGGAAGAGGCGGTGCGCCACGCCGATTTCAAACTGTCCGACATCACCTTCCTGCCGACGATCCCGGACCCCGAGAAAATCCTCTGCATCGGGCTGAACTATCTGTCGCACATTCTCGAAGGCGGGCGCGAGCCGCCGGAGAAGCCGATCGTTTTCACGCGTTTCCCGAGCGCTCAGGTCGGACATGGGCAGTCGCTGGTGCGGCCGAATGCGTCGGTCACGTTCGATTATGAAGGCGAGCTGGCGGTGATCATCGGCAAGCAGTGCCGGCACGTGGCGAAGGAAGACTGGCAGAGCGTCGTGGCTGGCTATTCCTGCTACAATGAGGGCTCGGTCCGCGAATATCAGCGCCATTCCAGCCAGTTCATTCCGGGCAAGAACTTCTTCAGATCGGGCGCCTTCGGCCCCTGGCTGGTGACACCGGAAGAGATGGGCGATCCCACCAAGGCCACGCTGATGACCCGCGTCAACGGCGTGGAGCAGCAGCATGCGACCGTGGATGATCTGTGCTTCGATATTCCGACGCTGATCAACTATTGCTCGACCTTCACCCAGCTCGAAGCGGGTGATGTGATCGTGACCGGCACGACCGGCGGCGTGGGCGCCTATCAGAAGCCGCCGCTATGGATGAAGCCGGGCGACACGGTGGAAGTGGAGATCACCAATATCGGCGTTCTGCGCAACGGGGTTGTCCAGGAAGGCTGATCCGGTCGCGGATGCGCGGCGGGCGGGGACGAAACCGCCCCGCCGCGCAGAGTGCGCTCGGTTGGCCTGATGCAGGTCCTGGGGCGTTATTTCTTGACCTCGGCGATCTCCCGGACCAGCCGGAAGCCCACGCCGCTGTAACGCAGACCACGATCCGTCACATTGCGGATCCCGGCGCGGGAGCGCCCGGGATTGTTGCTCCATGATCCGCCCCGCACCGATCGGCGCCCGACCGCACCGTCCTGCAGCCAGGCGGAGCCATCGGTTGGCGCATCGTTATAATTGGGATGCCAGGCATCGGCAGTCCATTGCCATACGTTACCAATCATGTCGTAAAGCCCCCAGGGATTGGGCGGAAACGACCCAACCGGGGCGGTGCGGGGGAAGGTGTCATCACACTGTGCGAAGTCGTTGGCATTGGTGGCCTGCGTGCCCGCCAAACCGGCCAGGCTGAGGTCCGCCATATTGGCGTGGGCACAGAAATCGGTCTGACCGTCACCCCAATACCGCGCGGTGGTCGTGCCCGCCCGCGCCGCGTATTCCCACTCCGCATCATTTGGCAACCGGAATTTCTGGTCCGTTTGCTTGCTGAGCCAGGCGGCATAATCTTCCACGTCCTTGACGTTGACGCAGACCACGGGATCCCGGTCGGTCTGGGCGAAGCCAGGATTGGCCCAATCACGATCCTCCCGCGATTGCCATTCAAGGATCCCCATCGGGGTCTTTTCGTAAACCCAGCAACTGCCGGGCGGACGGGGGCCGGTCGCTGTCACGAAATACGCGAACTGTTGACGGGTGATGGTATATTTCGCGATATAGAACGATTTCGGTATATTAACGGGATGCCGCGGCTTCCCCGCCTTTTCGATGACGTTCTCGCGTTCGTCTTCGTTGTCGGGAATCCCCATCATGAACTGACCGGCCGGGATCAGAACCGTGTCGATGCAGATCAGGCATTCCGGTCCGGACGACGCGGTATGAACAGGCGCGACCGTGGGCCCGGACTGAAACGAACGCAACGCCAGCAGCCCGGTGACGCAGACCGCCAGCAAAGCCACAACGACCAGGACGCCAGTACGTTTCCATATCGGCCGCGCCGGCGGCGCCGTGTCCCAGGCCGCGGGGGGCGCAGGCGGCGGAGGGGGCGGAGCAGACCCCGCCAGGACGGCCTGGGACACCGGCGCTTCGGCATCGTCGTCCTGCTCCGGCAGTTCCATGGCCAGGAGCGGTTGCACCCGGGCCGCCAGGCGATCGAGCCGCACGCGCACCGGCGTGCTGGCGGGATCGACCCGGTAAAACGGCCGCAAATCCACCCACCGCAAACCGCACAAAAAATCATACCCAGCCGGATCGGCGCATTCGTGCCGTCTTACCGTTTCGAAAGCGTCGACATCCAGAATATGCAGCGGCACGATCATGTCGCCGCGTCCCAGCCGCGCCATCCGCGCCCGGACCAGGCTCACCTGCTGGCTGCATGCGGGATCAAGGAGAAAATCAGGCGTCAGCAGGACAACCATGAAGCAGGATCGTTGGGCCAGGTCCGCGAACCCGCCCGGATGCCCGGTCGTTGCCCCGTCGCCGGCATTGGCGTCGTAAAGCCGCACGTCCGGTTGACCCGCCGTTAGGGACAATCCGCCGGCGATGGCCTGACGCAACGCGGTCAGCCAGCCCTGCGACGCCGCGTCGTCGCCCGCATGGGCGCACCAAATCCCTACCGCTTGCAGCGAAGTCACGATCGACTCTCCCCTCGGCATGATGCCATCGCATGACGAATGCGCATTGGGATAGGGCAAAATCCCACACGCGCCAATGCGCCCGGTCCGGTCCCCAACTGGCGCGCCATTGGGCCTTGGGCGTATGATCGCCGCCACACACGCGAAGGAACCGATCCCATGGCAGCCCTGACCCAACAGCTTGGCCAGTTCATCGCCGATTTGTCACCGAATCACCTGCCGGATGAAGCCGTCAAAGTGGCGAAGATGGGGTTCATCGACTGTATCGGCACCATGATCGCGGGCCGCGGGGAAGACAGCGTGCGCATCATGACCGAGGTTCTGGCCCCCGGCGCCGGCGCCTCCACCCTGACATTCGGCGCCCGCACGGGCCCTGCGCCGGAGATCGCCTGGATCAACGGCACCGCCGCGCATGCGCTGGATTACGACGATGTCGGCCTGCGCGGCCATCCCTCCACCGTGCTGGTGCCGGCGATCCTGGCGGAGGCCGAACATCTGGGCGCATCCGGTGCCGACATGATCACCGCCTATATCGCGGGTTATGAGACATGGGCCGAACTGTTCCGGCGCGACAGCGGCCTGCTGCACGTCAAGGGCTGGCATCCGACCGGGCTTTATGGCGCCATCGGGGCCGCGGCCGCCTGCGCGAAACTGCGCAAGCTCGATGCCGAGAAATCCGCCATCGCCATCGCGCTGGGCGGGTCGCAGTCATCGGGGCTGATGTCGAATTTCGGCACCATGACCAAGCCCTTCCATGCCGGCAAAGCCGCGCATGCAGGGATCATGGCCGCCCGCCTGGCCGAAGCCGGATTCACCGCCAACACCGACGCGCTGGAGCATCCGCAGGGCTTCCTGCATGCGATTTCCCCGACCGGGACCGAGGACCGCACCAGCCCGTCCAAGGCCGGACAGGAATGGGCGATCCTGACCCAGGGGCTGGGCATCAAGAAATACCCGACCTGCTACTGCACCCATCGGGCAATCGACTGCATGCTCGACCTGGTCGGGCAAACCCCGATCGCGGCCGATGCGGTTGAGAAGATCACCGTCAATATCAGCGACTATTTCGCCACCGTGCTGCGCAACCACACGCCCGACACGGGGCTCGCCGCCAAATTCAGCATGGAATTCGCCATGGCCAGCGGCATCATCGCCAAGCGGGTCGGACTGCGCGAACTGACCGACGCCTTCGTGCAACGGCCCGACATCCAGGCGCTGATGAGCAAGGTGGAAATCATCACCACCACTGAATACGACCCAGAACTGTCCGGCGCCGCGCCGGCGGATTCCGTTACGGTGGCCCTGACCAATGGTCAGGTGATCGCCGGCGACCCGGTCAAGCGCGCCACCGGCCATGCCACACGGCCGCTGACCGAACAGCAGCTTTATGACAAATTCGCCGACTGCCTCGATGTCGGCGGATCCGATATCCCGGCGGAGGTTCTGTTCCAGCGCCTGTCGTCGATCCAGTCGATCACGGCGCGGGACCTGACCGCTTTTTAAGCCGGCACGAACGCCATCGATACGCCGTTCATGCAGTAGCGCAGGCCAGTGGGGCGGGGGCCATCGGGGAACACATGCCCGAGGTGCCCGCCACAACGGCTGCAATGAACCTCGACGCGGGTCATGAAGAAGCTGCGGTCTTCGGTGGTGGCGACGGCACCGTCCAGCGGTTGCCAGAAGCTGGGCCAGCCCGTCCCGCTTTCAAACTTGGTCGCGGCATCGAACAGCGCCTGATCGCAGCCGGCACATACAAAGGTACCCGGGCGCTTTTCGCCGTTCAGTGGGCTGGTGCCGGCCCGCTCCGTGCCATGCTGACGCAGCACATGGTATTGCGCGGGGTCCAGGCTCTGACGCCATGCGTCCTCGGTCTTCTGCACAGCAAAGGTTTCCCGCGGGCTGGGTGCGCCGCCACCGAATAAACGCTTCATGATCTGGGCCTCCTGAACGGAGGCGGCACTTTATCCGGGATTTGGTGTGGTGCGAGTCCCGCCGTAATCTGATGGCCAATCAGGAAGGGACCGGTCCATGAACCTCAACGCGCATGCTGTGCTACCCGATGACGCCGCCTTGGCGACCCTGGCCGGGCGGGTCTGGCGGCCGGACGCAAGCGGGCCCTCGGTCGTGGCCATCCGCGATTGGCGCGTCATCGACGTGACCCGCCACTTCCCCACCATGCGCGACCTCTGCGAAACCGCGAACCCGGCGGCGGCGCTGGCCGCGGTGGGTGGCGAGGATCTGGGGCCGCTGGATGCGATCCTCGCGAACACGCCCCCCGATGTCCGCGATGGCGGCAAGCCCTGGCTGCTGACGCCGATCGATTTGCAGGCGGTGAAGGCGGCGGGGGTGACGTTCGTGATTTCGATGCTCGAACGCGTGATCGAAGAGCGGGCGCGCGGTGACCTGAATGCCGCCGCCGCGATCCGCGATGAGGTCACTCGGCTTGTCGGCGATGATCTGGCGAAGCTGCGCCCGGGCTCCCCGGAAGCGGCACGGCTGAAGCAGGTGCTGATCGATCAGGGGGCCTGGAGCCAGTATCTGGAAGTGGGCATCGGTCCGGACGCCGAGATCTTCACCAAATCGCAGCCGATGTCGGCCGTCGGCACGGGCATGGACGCGGGCGTGCATCCTGCCTCGTCTTGGAACAACCCGGAGCCGGAAGTGGTGCTGGCGGTGGCCTCCGATGGGCGCATCGTTGGGGCCACCCTGGGCAATGACGTCAACCTGCGCGATGTGGAAGGGCGTTCGGCGCTGCTTTTGGGTAAGGCCAAGGACAACAACGGGTCCTGCGCCATCGGCCCGTTCCTGCGCCTGTTCGACGGCGGGTTCAGTCTGGATGATATCCGCTCGACCGTGGTCACGCTCCAGGTCAAGGGGGAGGATGGATATGCTCTGGAAGGGTCGTCATCCATTGGCATGATCAGCCGCGATCCGGCCGATCTGGTGGCGCAGATGGTGAACGCGCATCACCGCTTTCCCGATGGCGCGGTCCTGTTCCTTGGTACCATGTTCGCGCCGGTCCAGGATCGCGATTTTCAGGGTCAGGGCTTTACCCACAAGACCAACGACATCGTGACGATCGCGGCGCCGAAGCTGGGCCGCCTGGTCAATCGGGTCCGCCCCACCGACCAGTGTGAGGCCTGGCAGTTCGGCGCCGGGGCCTTGATGCGAAACCTGGCTCGTCGCGGCCTTCTGGGATAGGAACGCGCGCATTTTCGTCATGGGCAGCAAGAATGAGTATTTTCTTCTCCTTTAGAAGACTCTAAACAACCACGGAGAAAAATATGGCACAGACCATCCGTACTCTGGAGCATCACCCATGGCGACCGACAAAGACCTCGACCGGTTGGACCGCGAAATCCTTCGCCTGATCGCGGTGGATGCGTCCCTTTCGCTCCAGGAGATCGCGACCCAGGTGGGTCTGACGCCGACTCCGTGCTGGAAGCGCATCCGGCGCATGGAGCAGGAAGGGGTGATCCAACGCCGGGTGGCTGTACTTGACCCGGCCAAGATCGGGCTTGGGGTGTCGGTCTTCGTGGCGGTGGAAACGGCGGATCATTCCGCGGACTGGCTCGAGCGTTTCGCCAAGGTGGTGGCGGATACGCCGGAGATCGTGGATGCCTGGCGCATGAGTGGCGAGGTCGACTATCTGCTGCATGTCGTTGTTCCCGACATCGCGGCCTATGACCAGTTCTATCGCAAGCTGATCGCGGCGATCCCTTTGCGCAATGTCAGCAGCCGCTTCAGCATGGAACGCATGAAGGATGCGCCGCTGCCGATCTGAGGCATGCTGACGCTGGGCCTTGCCCGCGGTCCGATCATCGGCGCGAAAAACATGCGCTTGTGTGGAAAAGAATTGGACCGCGTCAACCTTTCGTTAACACCCTTATGATTCAATGAGCCTCGTTCAACTTCATGGGGGCTCCTGTGACCACCAGCCGTCTTATCAACCGTAACGTCGTTGCCCAGCGCGGCCGCACCAGCATGCGGCTCGAGCCTGAATTATGGGACGCGCTGATGGAAATCAGCGACCGGGAGGGCAAGGACATGAGCACGCTTGTCCGCCGGATTGAAGCGACCGATCACCCGGGCGGGCGGACCAGCGCGGTGCGGGTCTTCGTGCTGGCCTATTTCCGCTCCGCCGCGACCGAGGATGGCCATGCGGCGGTACGCCACGGCATGCGTTCGGCGGACCGGGTGACGAAAGCGGCCGCTTAGAACACCAATCGCGGGATTCAGACCTCCGGTGAGTCCACCTCCGGTCATCCCGCTCTTGTGTGATCGCGGGATTCAGACCTCCGGTGAGTCCACCTCCGGTCATCCCGCTCTTGTCTGATCGCGGGACTCAGACCTCCGGTGAGTCCACCTCCGGTCATCCCGCTCTTGTCTGATCGCGGGACTCAGACCTCCGGTGAGTCCACCTCCGGTCATCCCGCTTAGGTCATTGCTCGGCGCGCGTTTGCTGGTCAGTCGGCCGCCTGCTGTTCCGCGTCGGGGCCGGTGTACAGATGCGGCCAGCGGCGCTGCACAAGCGGGCCGGCGTCACTATAGGCGACGCAGGTGTTCAGGATCTTCGGCGGTCCGCCCATTTTTTCGGTAATGCGCGCATCGACGGCGTCGCTGCCTGGCTTGGGCTCCGTGCCCTCCGCGCGCATCTCTTTGCGCACCCGCGACGGGCTGATGGTCTGGAAGGCGGTGGTCGCCATCTGCTGCAGGAGTTCACGCAGATGGGTGCAGCCCACCGTGCCCCCCACGGCCTGGTTGGCATCACGCAGGAAGCCGCCCTTGATCGTCATGCCGACCAGGCGGGAGAAATTGGGGGCGGCTGTCGGGCACATGCGGTAGGGGGTCAGGTCGCTGACCGCCTCACTTCCCACGATCTGCATCGTCTCACTGACCGTCAGCCGCAGCCACATGTCATGAATGGGCTCCCCGGCGGCAATGAGGCCACGGTCATAGTTGGTCTGAGAGAAGCTCTTGACGTCCGTCAGGTGGGCTTCGATGTCGTACAATCCATCGGTCCGGCGATAGCCGTTGATCTCGATCGAACGCGTATGCTGCCTTTCGCGTTCGGCGGGCGCGCTCAACGGCATGGGTGGACTCCTGTATGCTGCGTTGCAACAAACAGTAGCGCATGCGGCGGCTCGCGCGCAAACAACGGCGCGGCATGGCTGCTACCCGCCGGTAGCAGCCGGTTTCAGAAGCGGACGCGGATCCCGGCGCCGACAACATGCACCGAGTCGTTGGGGTTCAGCGTCCCGGGCAGCAGGATATTGGCATACTGCACCGGGCTCACGCCGTTGGCGTAGTCCTTGTAGGTGAAGCGCTCGAAGGCATAGCCGAACAGCAGGGTCATGTTCGGCCGGATCGTGTATTCCCCGTGGATCGACAGCATATGCAGGGTCGACGTCACATCCGGCAGCGGCGTTGTGTTGATATTGGCCTGCGTGATCTGGCTGTTGGTGACCGTCGAGCCGAAGAACACCACACTGTCGCCCATCGCATAGGCCGTGTCGCCATAGGAGAAATTGTATTCCAGACTGAGCTTCAGCACGTCCGGAATGGCCTGCCAGTCGAGCGTCAGCCCCGCCGTATGGACCGAATCCGTGGTCTTGTTGGACCAGGGCACGACGAACTGGTTCGCCGCCGGCGCCGCACCGGAGGTGGTGCTTTCGTACACGCTGGCCTGATCATAGTACAGCTGCTGGAAGTTATAATAAGCATGCGCGCTGAACGACGGGGTGACCTGCCAGTTGATGTCCGGCCCAACCCGCAGGTTGTGGTTGTTCCGCAGCCCATAGGTCGTATCCGGATAGCTGTCGTTGGAATAGCGGACCATCATCGACGCGGACAGGTTATGCATCGGTGACAGGTCGAGACTGGCCTTGACCTCATCATGCTTGCGTGAGGACTCGAAATACATCAGGAAGCGGGCCGGCTCGTTGTCGTTCGCGCCCAACTGATGCCAGGTGAAATTGTTGTTGTAGTTGTGCGCATCGCGATCCTGATGCGAATAGCTCAGGGCGGCGAATACGTCATCGAAGACCTGGCTGCGGATTTTGGCCGTGATGGTGTTCGACGTGACCAATGAGGTGTTGGCATAGCTCCGGTATGTCGTCTCGTAGGTGTCATTCAGCGTCACCTTGGTCTGCGGCAGGATGCGGTAGCCGGCCTCCGCCGTGAACGTCTGATGGCTGTAGCTGAAGGGCAGATTGGACAACGACGCGGCCCCAACCGTCGCGAGACTGTTGTGATCCTCCGCATAGACATTGCGCGGCGTCTGATTGTCGCGATCATCGATTGTATAGGACAGGCGCACATCCAGCTTGGGCAATGGGCGCGCGGTCTAGGCGACATTGCCATGGATGGTCTGAATCAGACCGCTCAGGCTCGACCGCGGCTCGGTCAGGGTCGCGGCGGCATTGCCGGTCGCCAGCTGATAGGGCGCATTCTGCATCTGCACGCCATAGGCGAAATTGGCGTTGATGCGGGTCGTCGGGTCCAGATTAAGCCCAGCAGGAGCTTGACCTGATGCGCGGAGTTGGACGGCGGCAGCACGTAGGGCGCGAACATACCAGCCATCTGGGCCGCGGTCCCGAACGTGGCACCGGTGAAAGCGTAGGGATTGGCCGCGTTGAAGACCGCAAGATTGTCAGTGAAATTGCTGAACGAATAACCAAGCTGCGCCTGCATCCGCTCATTGCCATACGCGGCCGAAATATCATATCGGTCTGTATCGTAATCAATCGGCTGCGCGAAATACCCCAGCGCGCTGGTGAAGGTGCCCGGGGCCGCAGCCGACGAGGTCGTCGGCGAAGGCGCCCCCGTGATGTTCAGGGAGTTGGCCTGATAACCCGTCTTATGCTCATGCCGCAAAGATCCGGTCACGGTCCAATCGTTCCATTGCCATTTGCCCGTGCCCATGAAAATGTCGCGCTGCGTACCGATATTATAATTGTACAGCAGGCCTGCCGGGGAACTGTTCAGGATCGGCTGCCACACCGGAAAGGCCGTCGCCCCTGATGTATAGGGAGAACCGAGTTTCGGAGGCGGATTCGTGAGGTTGGAGTAGGTCACCCCCAGCCCGCCTGGGGTGACACCCGGCACCAGCGTGCCATATTGCGTCCAGATCGAACGGAATGAACTGGCCGCATTGTAGGGAATGCCATCATAGGAGAAGGTCAGCCCCCAGCTACCCTGCTCGCCAAATTTGGCTGAGAAGGACCGGTCGCTGAAACCCATATCGGTCCCGATGATGTCCCAGTAATGGGTATCCCCGGAATCCCAGGGATCACGGCCGCGGAACTGGAAATTGCCCAGCCCGCCAAATCCCGGATCAACCGCGCCGGAAAACCGCCCGAAATAATCCGATCGGTTGGAGCGATAGACCCCGCCCACCTCAATCCAATTACTGGACGTGGGCGCCGCCGTCGCGGCCGCTGGCTTGTCACCAACATCGAAACTGTCATCACTGCCGGCCGCGACAGACTGCAAAGGCAGCAAACAGACGCCCGCGGCCAGGGTGGCTCTGAGAGAACGCGTGAAGTTCATTATCCTGTCCTCCGGCCTAGGCCGTGTGGACGGATTTGATCAAGACAAACACACAGGCCAATGACACGAATGCCTCGTAGTTTCGCTTGGTCTTCTCACAGCGCATAGCGACCCGCTTGAACCGTTTGAGTTTGCCGAAGCATTGCTCGACGC
>CAIXEA010000063.1 GCA_903918315.1 uncultured Acetobacteraceae bacterium
ACTCCGCAAAGCCGATGAGCGCTCCATCGCCGAGGTTTGGCATCGTATCGGAAAGCTCATCGACCATTTCACGCCAGAGGAATGCGCCAACTACATCCGACACTCAGGATATGAACGGATATAAGTCGGACATGCTCTAGAACTTCAGGCGCAGCGCCAACTGCGCCTGAAGCTCGGTCACATGCGGTGACTTCCCCAGCAGCACACGCTGCGGGCGGCTATAATCCGCAGCCAGAACCTCACCCACCAGGCTGACGTGTTTTGAAGGGCTCCAGGTCGCGGCCACCGTGCCGGAGACGCCTGTTTCATCGCCTTTCGGACCCTCCTCCGACGCGGCCTCGCGGGTGCCAAATTGATCGAAACGCAGCGCGAAGCGCCACTGATCGCGCTCAAGCGCCGCCAGGACATACCAGGCCCAGAAACGGGTGGTGCTTTTGTAGCCGGGCAAAGGGGCAGCCACGGTCGAACCAACCATGGCCTGGCTCAGGATCGTAACGGGCCCGATGTCCGACGAAAGCCCCAGGCTCCAGAATTCGGTTCGCCAGCCGGAGTCCATGGCATCATGGGCCGCCGGATCGGCCTGATTGTCGTATCGCAGCAGGGCGATCCGTCCGATATCCGCCCGCTCCCAGGCCACGCCGCCGTACCACCCGGCGCTGTGGTCGAAATGCCGGAAGGGGTCGCTGTATTGGGGCGGGGATAACCCGTGCTCGCCGCCGGCCAATCGGATGTGATCCAACAGCCCCGTCGGCCTGTCCGCCAGAGTCCAGCCATAGGATGCGATGCCCGTTCCCGCCGCCTGATTGAGCCCGAACACCGATGCCGTCAGCGCGATATGATCGACGTCGCCGCGCCATTCCAGAGTCGCTTCACCGCCGAAAATACGGAGTTCCTCACCCGCCCAGGCATTGATGGCGGACGGGGTGATCGTCCATTCCGTGCCCCAGCCCGGCATGGTGTTTTCGAGTGAAATCGGCGGGAAAAAAGCACCGCCCTTGACGCTCCAACGCCAGCGGGAGGTTGAGACGGGCCGGTAGCGGACATAGAAGTCAAGCACGTCCACGGCGGTTTTCTGACTGGGATCATACCGAATATCCGTGACCACCCGCAGTTCTGGCATCAGAAGCAACGAGCCATGCAACGACGCCTGGCCGAGCGCCGGAATGACCGGTGAGCCGTGGCCATCGCCCCATCGGAGCTTTCCATAGCCGCCATCGGCGTGGCTGATCTGGCCCGAGGGCGCGATCAGGCGCATATCGAGCAGGCCGCTGAGGGACAGGTCCTGCGCCATCGCCGGATGCCGGGTGCCCGCGATCGCCAGGATGGCCAGGGCCAACCGAAGAGCCTGGGCGTTGGTCATGGCGGCACAGCCGGGCTTGGAGCGTTTGATTGTTCCGTCAGGCACGCCAGAAACGCGGCGGCGGGCATGGGCCGTCCGATATGGTAACCCTGCGCGTCGTCGCAACCGAAGGCGCGCAGCAGGTTGAGCGTGTCTAAATCTTCCACCCCCTCGGCGGTGACACGATAGCCCAGTTCATGCGCCAGGTTGGTCATCGAGCGCACGATGGCCTGATCATCCGGACGCCCCGGCAAATGCCTCACGAAGGTCTTATCGAGTTTGACCTGGCGGACGGGCAGGCGGCGCAGATAGGCGAGGGAGGATTGGCCAACCCCAAAGTCATCGATCGCCAGATCGATTCCTTACAGATCCAACTGACGCAGCACCGTCAGCGCGGTATCCGGGTCGCGCATGATCGCACTTTCGGTGATTTCCAAAATCAAGGACCCCGGCGAAAGTTGAAATTCCCTCAGCACGTCGTCGATTTTCCCTGGAAGCAACGCATCTGTCAGATCGCGTGCGGATACGTTGATCGCGAGACGGGCCGCTAACCCTTGCTCACGCCAAACGGCCAGCGCCTGGCAACCGGTCCGCAGCACCCATCGTGTCAGGTATTGAACATTGCCCGTCTGTTCCGCAAGGCTGATAAAATCATCGGGCGGAATGTTGCCATGGACCGGGTGGCACCACCGCACCAGGGCTTCCGCGCCGCTGATCCGGTTCGACGTCAGGTCCAGCTTCGGCTGATAGACCAGTTGGAATTCGCCGCGATCCAGGCCCAGGCGCAATTCACTCATCAGCGACAGGCGTTCCGGCCGATGCGGGTCGTGATCCGCGCGATAGGCGGTGTAACGCCGATCGGCGGTGCCGGCGTCGGTCGCCGCGATTTCCGAGCGTCGTAGCAATGATGCGCTGGATGTTCCGTCGCGCGGCGCATAGGCGACGCCGACGGTAACGGGTGTGTCGATGCTGAAATCCTGCTCGCGATAGGGCTGGTCAAAGGCCGCCACGAGGCGGTGGCAGAGGGATTCCGCGGCGGCCTCGTCTGCGGTATCCCGCAGGACGACGAAGGTATTTTCTCCAATCCGGCCAACGGCCCCGCGCCTGCCGGCTGGATCGACACAGGCCTGGATTCGGGTCGCGGCCTCCCGCAGCAAGCGGTCGCCGACATCGCGTCCGACGGCATCCGCGATGTCGCGCCAACGGCTCAGCGAGACGGCCAGAACCGCCATCCCGACCGGGGCGGCGGCGGCATCGATGGTCGATGCAATCGCGCCACGATTCGGGAGTCCGGTGATCAGGTCGTGGGTCGCCTGAAACCGAATGCTGTCCTCGCGTTCCGCGATGGCCCGGGTCATGCCATGGAGCGCGTCGCTGAGTTGGCCCAACTCGTCACCGCGGATCAGCCGGGGCGGCGGCGTGTAATCGCCATGGGCAATCCGAATGGTTTGCCGGGCCAGATGTTCGAGGGGACGGGACACACCCCGCGCGATGACGCCCGCTCCGAGCAGCATCGCAACCAACCCGATCGCGAAAACCGGCAGGAGCGCCAGGGTGATGCCTTCATAACGGTGCATCACCTCGGTTAAGGGGAATTCCGTGACGGCCAGAACCTCCGGCGCTCCGGATGGGGTCGCGAGCCGGCGGGTCACCACGATGATTTCGGCACCGTCGGACAATTGGATGGTGCGCGGCTGCCCTTGCGGGGGAAGGTCGCGCAGCACGCGGGGATCGAGGGTTCCCGTATGGCTCTGCCATTCCTGGCCGGATGCGCTGACGATATCGACGCGGCCGATGACGCCGGCCAGTTGACGCATGCGGTCCAGGCGTTGCTCATCCAGCGGGATGGCGGCGGCGATGAAGGCGATCAAATCGGGGGCCATGACCGGGACCACGACCATCCAGACCGGCTGTTGGTTCATCAACACGATACTGGCGGCACTGTCTTCGATCGCCGCGCTTTCCAGCATGGAGGCGTAGGGAAATGACGGGGCGTTCTCCCGGCCGGTACTGAGGCTGCGTCCCGCGATACGGCCATCGGGCTCCAGCAGCATCATTTGGCTCGCGCCCACCCGTCGTCCATGGTTGCGCAGAGCGGAAATGACCGTGGCCGCGTCGCCGTCGGCGATCGCCTGGCGTAATGCGAAGTCCATGGTCAGGAGACGGACCCCGGACGCCAGTTGTTCTTCCAACGCCGACAACTGGTGGATGAACCGGGTCTCGGCGGCCGCGAGTTGAACCTGTCCGTCCGCGATCAGTGTCCGGCGCATCATTTGGCCGGACACCGTGAGCGTGATGCCCTGCACCACGACCAGGGTGACCGTGAGAAACAGGGCCAGCCGAACACCGAACCGCATCGCGGCGCGCTAATAATCGCGTGGGCGCGGACGCCGGGGCGGGAGCAGCGGAATGGTGATGGCAACCGCGGAATCGGTGTGTTCCAACACGAACGAATGGGAGGGCGGATCGATGTTCGGCCTCAGGCGATGATGCCAGACAGACACCGAAACCCGCCCCGTTGGCAGTCCCGTCACGGAGGCCAGCCCGCCTTGATCCGTGATCCGGGCCCAGGGGGCGTCGGTGACCAGGATATAGGCGGTCATATGATCATGAATGTTGCAACCCACGACAACCACACCTGGCTTGTCAAAAACGATCGGGGCGGATGATTCGCCCGGCATCTGGAGCAGTTCAAACCTTCGAATGGGCTTGAATGAATAGACATGATGCCGGGTGTGGTCACTGTTGTGGAACGTCACCGCGCCACCAGTGCGGATCACCACCACACCAGGATCAAATGTTTCGTTTTCCTGGTTGATGGTCGCGGAGGCCAACCGCGCGCCGTCCGCATCCTGCGCCAGAGCCCGGTTCTCGATGACGACCGTCACGATCGCGTCGGAAACCGGTTTGCCGGCGTCATCGGTAATCGTCACGCTGATCGATGCCGCCGAACCCGATGAGGCCCAAAGCAAAGCAACCAATGTCAAAATGGCAAATCTTGGAAACAGGAACATGGTTGGCGGTGCTCAGGGTCTGGCATTTCAAAGGTAATTGATGGACGCCTCACCGAACCGAATAGTCCCTCCATCGTAAAACTTTGGTCTCATCCAATCCTGACCGGCATCATGACAGTGCCAGGCTGCGCCGGCCGTTGCTTTGTGATAGCACTCCGATCTTCAGCGCCTTCTGGTGCCCACCGCGTTCCGGTCATCGTCCATGAACCCCTGGTTTCGCCGCGCATCCCTGATCGGTCCATTGGCCTTCCTCACGGCCTGTCAGCCGGTATGGGTCAAACCGGGTGAGTCAGGCGGCGCATTCGCCGCCGTCGCCAATGCCTGTATCACCGAATCCCGGGCCGGCGTGTTCGGGGGCGGCGTGAGCGGTGCGCTCAACCGACAGGCGTTTTTCGACCGATGCCTGATCGCGCATGGCTACCGGCAGGTGGCGGCGGGTGACGTGCCAGCCAACGCAACAGGCCATCCCGTCGTATCACCCAGCGGCGCCTATCTGGAGCCGCATGAGGCCCAGTGATCGGCCACACCGTCAGTCCGGCCGGAGCGGTCTGAAAAACGCCTGAATCTCCCGCGCGAGAGCCTCGGGCTGCTCCATCGCGGCGAAATGCCCGCCTTTGGGCATGACGGTCCAGCGCTGGATATTTGTATAGGTCTTTTCGGCGATCGATCGCGGCGTGCGCAGGATTTCCTTGGGAAACGCCGCATGACCCGTCGGCACCGTGACAGGGGCGCCGGGGTGAAGCGGCCATGGCGTATGCAGGCGCCCGTAATACGGCCAGAACGATGATCCAATCGCGCCCGTGAACCAGTACAACGCGATATTGCCCAGCATGCGATCCCGGTCGATCGCATTTTCCGCCACCCCGTCGCAATCCGACCAGGTCCGGAATTTCTCGGCGATCCACGCCGCCAGACCGGCGGGGGAGTCCGTCAGGCCAAAGGCCAGGGTCTGTGGCTTGGTGCCCTGAATGGCCTGATAACCGGTTTCCTCCTTCAGCCAATGCGCCAGTTCGTCGCCGTAACGCTGTTCCTCCTGCGTGGGGCTGCCGGTCGGTCGATCCCGGGGGACGAACAGGAGATTGAGGTGAATGCCCAGCAGCGAATCCGCATGCGATTGCCCCAGCAAGGACGTCACGCCAGCGCCCCAGTCGCCGCCTTGTGCGGCATAGGTCCTGATGCCCAAGGTCTGGGTCATCAGATCATGCATGCAGGCGGCGATGTCCTGCAGGGTAAAGCGCCGTTGCCCCGGGCGGAATGAGAGCCCATAGCCGGGCAGGGAGGGTGCGATGACGGTGAACGCATCCTTCGGGTCGCCGCCGAACCGCGCCGGATCGGTCAAGCGGGGAATGATGTCGAGGAACTCGAACACCGACCCCGGCCAGCCGTGCAGCAGCAGCAACGGATAAGGGTTGGGCCCTTTCCCGGGCACGTGCAGATAGTGCAGATCGATGTCGTGCAGCGCCACTTTGTACTGGGGAAAGGCGTTCAGCGCCGCTTCCTGCGCCCGCCAGTCGAACCGGGTTCGCCAGTATTCCGCCAGGCCGCGCGCATAAGGCACGCTCGTGCCGAACGCCCAATCATCCCCCGGCGCCGCATCAGGGAACCGCGTCAGCGCCAGCCGCGCCTTCAGATCGGCGATATCGGCATCGGGAACGTGCAGGGTAAAGGGGCGCGGTGCCATGAACAGATCCTCGACGGTTTCAGGGATCAAGCGGCATGCGCCAGGGAGGGTCAAGTCCACGCCGATAGTACATAATCCGGCAGCCATTCAGGAGGACACGCCCATCATGGACATCATGCCCGGATTCACGATGTTGGATATTGAAACCAGCGGCGCGACCATCCGCCTGCGCCATGGCGGCAGCGGCCCGCCTTTACTGCTGCTGCACGGCAATCCCCTGACCCATGTCGCCTGGCACGCCGTCGCGCCGCGTCTGGCGGAACACTTTCATGTGGTGGCGGCCGATCTGCGGGGCTACGGCGATAGTTCGGCCCCGCCGGAAGCGGCGGACCATTCCAATTACTCATTCCGGGCCATGGCGCAGGACCAGGTGGAGGTCATGCGGGCGCTGGGATACGACCGGTTTCATGTCGCGGGACACGATCGCGGCGGGCGGACCACGCATCGCATGTGCCTCGATCATCCGGACAAGGTCATCAAGGCCTCGGTGATCGACATCGTTCCGACCCTGGATATGTGGGCGGCGATGGACAAAGAGGGCGCGATTGGCGGCTGGCATTGGCCGTTCATGGCGCAGCCGTCAGATTTCCCGGAACGCATGCTGGGCAGCGTGCCGGCTGACTGGTTCATGCGCAAGAAACTGCTGAAGCTGACCGACAACCTGAGCCACATTCCGCCCGCGATCTGGACCGAATATGTCCGGTGCTTCAATGAAAAGACCATCCGGGGATCCTGCGGCGATTACCGGGCGGCCGCGACCATTGATTGTGAATTAGATACAGCGGATCTGGGCCGGACCCTGGCGATGCCGTTGCTGGTCCTGTGGGGGAAGAACAGCAGTGTCGGCAAGCGCTTCGCCGACCCGTTGGGGCTCTGGCAGGCCCGGGCCGACGACGTGCGCGGGGAGGCGCTGCCAGCCGGACACTATGTCAACGAAGAAGCCCCGGATCAGGTGTTCGACTGGTTCATGCGTTTTTTTGCCACATAGAGCGGGATGACCGTAGGTGGAATCACCGAAGGTCTGAATCCCGCGATCAGAATCCATAAGCGGGATGACCGTAGGTGGACTCATCGAAGGTCTGAATCCCGCGATCAGACGATCAGACGTTCCGGCGCGCCGTCAGGCCGGCCCAACGCCATCCGCCCAGGCCGGCCCTTTGAGTTCGACCACGTTGCCTTCCGGATCGGACACGTAGATGGACGGGCCCTGACCCTCCGCCCCATAACGTGACGCGACAGGGGCGGGGTCCGTGCCGTGGGATCGCAGATGCGCCAGGATGGCATCGGCGTCGAAGGGCTCAATCCGCAGGCAGAAATGATCGAGGTTGCGGCCCTCCCGCCCCGGGGCAGCACCGCCCTTCATTCCGAGGGGGCCATCGATCGGCACCAGATCGATCAGCGCGGTACCGGCCCGCAACTGATACAGACCCAGCGCCTCCTGCGTTTTTTCCAGCGAGCAGCCCAGCACGTCGATGTAGAACGCCATCATGGCCCGCAGGTCCGTGACCCGCAGCACCAGATGGTCGAGTTGCTTGATGGTCAGCATGCGGCATCTCCCATGGCTGGCACCATTCTGAGCCTGGAGGGCCGTCCGGCTCAAGCCCGCGTTGAGCGGATCACCGACAGGACCGCGTCCTGGACCGAGGCCGGCTGGGTTTCGAGCGCCCGCAGCACCGCGCCGATGGTTCCCCGCAGGTCGTAAATCTGATCCAGCAGGGACAAAACCAAGGGCAGGGTGTCATCGCTGACATTCATGCTGAACCGCAGATCGCGGATCAGCCGCACCCGCGCCACGTCGATGTCATGGAACACCCACTCCGAACCATCGGGATCCGGCCGCACCCAGCCGCGTTCGATCCAGAGAATAACCTCGGTGTCGCCGATCCCGGCCAGGGTCGCGACGGCTGACGCGCGCATCATAGGTCCTCCAGCCCGGCTCGGGGATTGAAGGGGCTCCGGGGTGTCCAGTCACGGAGGAAGTCGGCGAGTTCGGGCTCATCGCCCGGGGGCTGCACGATGTGCAACTGAACGAACTGATGGCCGTCGCGGATGCCGCGGCCGCGCAGGCGCAAACGGGTGCCGGTGCCGGATCCGGGCGGAACGGTCAGCCGGACCTTGCCTTTGATCGTCGGCACTTCCAGGCTCGCGCCCACGACGGCTTCCTGAATGGTGACCGGCAGTTCGATGATGATGTCATCGCCCTCCCGATGGTACAGGGTGTGGGGCGCGACCGCGATTTCGACCAGCGCATCACCGGCCGGGCCATCGCCGAGGCCGGCCATGCCCTGGCCTTTCAGTCGCAGCACATGGCCGTCGACCGTGCCGGCGGGAATGCGCACGTCCAGCGTCCGCCCCTCCGGCATGGTGATCCGGCGCGTCGTCCCATTGGCCGCGTCCAGGAAGCTGATCGTGAGCGTGTACTGCGCGTCGCGGCCCCGGGCATTGAAGCGCCGCCCGCCTTGCTGCCCGCCCGGGCGCCCGCCAAAGGCTTGCGCGAAGATGCTGTCGAGATCGTCGGGATCGACCGCGCCGCGGTATTTCTGATGTCCGGCCCCGCCTCTTCCAGCCCCATCGTTGAAGTCGCGATAGAAGGGCTGCTCCCGATGGACCTCATTTCCGGCCGCGTCGATATCGCCGCGATCGAAACGCGCCCGTTTTTCAGGGTCGGACAGCAGGTCATAAGCCGATGCGATCGCCTTGAAGCGTTCGGCGGCTTCCGGCTTGCCGGGATTGAGGTCGGGGTGGTGCGTCTTCGCGAGTTTACGATACGCGGCGCGAATGGCGGCCGCGTCATCGCTGCGTTGAACACCCAGGATGGCATAAGGATCGGTCATGGTCGCCTATCAGGTGATGTGCGACCGGAACAACGTCAAGGGCGCGTGCGGCGAAGAGCGTCATCGCGGGACTTAACCTTCGGTGATTCCACGTCCGGCCATCCGGCGCTAAGAACCAGTCCAGCGCGGGGTGCGCTTATCGAGGAAGGCGTCGATGCCTTCCACCGCGTCGCGGGCCTGCATGTTGTAGGACATCACCTGAGACGCGAACTCGTACGCGGCCGGAAGATCCATATCCAGTTGCCGCTGAAAGGCCTGCTTGCCGATCGCCAGGGTGAGGGGGCTTTTATTGGCGATCCGCGCGGCAAGGGACCGCACCGCTGAATCGAGGCCGGACCCCGGCACGACCATGTTCACCAATCCGATGTCACGGGCGCGAATGGCGGGGATGGTATCGCCGGTCAGCAGCATCTCCATCGCGGCCTTCCGCCCGACGGCGCGGCTCAGGGCGACCATGGGCGTCGAGCAGAACAGCCCGATATGAACCCCGGGCGTGGCGAACCGGGCCGATAGCGCGGCGACCGCGAGATCGCAGCTCGCGACCAGTTGGCAGCCAGCGGCGCTCGCCACCCCTTGGACGCGGGCGATCACGGGTTTCGGCAGGGTCACGATGCGCTGCATCAGGCGAGAGCATTGGGCAAAGAAGTCCTGCATCGCTTCGCGTTCGGGGATGCCGCGGACTTCGCGCAGGTCATGCCCGGCGCAGAACGCGGGGCCGGCCCCGGCGATCACCACCACCCGAATGGCGGAGTCTTCCGCGATCGCGGCGAGTTGGTCGTCCATGGCGGTCATCAGATCGGACGACAGCGCGTTGCGCGTGCCGGGGCGGTTCATCGTCAGCCAGGCGACGCCGTCCTGGTCGCGGCGCAGCAAGATTTGAGAATCGCTCATGTCGGGCCCCCGGAAAATGGCTCAACTCTCTTCTTCCCCAACCCGGTGGCCCGGCGCAAGCTATCTGTATGATCAATTTCACGATCAAGGCCATAATCACCCCGCTCATCACCGCCCCGATAACCTCCCAAAGATGGGGTGGACGCGGGGATCTGACCGCCGGCCTGCTGCTCGCCGCCATCGCGATCCCCGAGCAATTGGCGACGGCGCGTCTGGTTGGCATGCCGGCGCAAACCGGCCTTTACACCTTCATCGCCGGCGCCGTCGGCTTCGCGGTGTTCGGCACCAACCGCTATCTTTCGGTGGGCGCGGATACCACCATCGCGCCGATCATCGCGGGGGGGCTGGCCATGAGCGCGGTCGCGGGGGGAGGGGATTATGCCGCCCGCATGGCCTTGCTCGCGGTGATGGTGGGGTTCCTGCTGGTGGTCGCGGCGGTGGTACGGGCCGGGTGGATCGCTGATCTTCTGTCCGTGCCGGTGATCACCGGGTTTCTGGCCGGGGTGTCGGTGCACATCGTGGTCGGGCAGTGGCCTTCTCTGCTGGGACTGGCGGATGTGAGCGGGTCGTTGCCCATGAAGGCATGGGTGTTGCTGGGGGCAGTGCGTCATATCAATCCCTGGGCCGCCGGCATTGGCCTTGGGGTTCTGGCGATGACGGCGGCGTGCGAACGCCTGGCGCCGCGATGGCCCGGGGCGCTGCTGGCCTTGTTGGGGGTTTCTCTGCTGTCCGGCATCGGGCAATTCGAACGCCATGGCGTTGAGATGGTCGGGGCGCTGCCGACAAGCCTGCCGCGGCCCGCTTTGCCGGACTGGCAGGACGCGCTTCACCTCCTGCCTCTGGCCCTGGTCGTGGCGCTGGTCTGCCTGATGCAGACCGCCTCTGTTCTGCGCGCCTTTCCGTCCCAGGCCGATGGTCCCCACCATGTCGCCCATGATTTTGGCGGGGTCGGCGCCGGTTGCATCCTGGCCGGCCTGTTTGGCGGTTTTGCCGTCAACGCCAGCCCACCGCGGACCGCCGTCGTGAAGGGGGCGGGCGGCAGCTCGCAATGGGCATCCCTGGTGGCCGCGCTGATGGCGGTCATCGTGCTGATGGCGGCCGGCGGTCTGCTCGCTTTCCTGCCGCGCGCGGCGCTGGCGGGGATTTTGATCTCCGTCGCGGCCCGCATTTTCCGGCTGCGCGACATCATCCGGATTTTTAAGCTGGGTGGGTCCGAGGGGTTCATGGTCCTCGCCAGCGCTTTGATGGTGGTCATTCTGCCCATCCAGACCGGCATGATCCTTGGGGTCGTCCTGTCGCTGATGCATGGACTGTATTTCGTCGCCCGGCCGCGTTGCGCCGCCCTGAGCCGCGCGCCCGGCACGACGGTGTGGTGGCCCGCGGAAACGGAGCAGGGGGAGACGGTCGCCGGGGTCCTGGTCTTCGCCCCCGCCGCCCCCCTGAATTTCACCAATGCCGGTTTTTTCCGATCCGAACTGCATCGCATGATGGATGGGGCCGTGACACCGGTGCGGCTGGTGGTGATCGAAGCCAGCGGCATGATCGATTTGGACTACACCGGCGCGGGCATGCTGTGCCAGTTGATCGCGGCCTTGCGCGCCGGCGGAACCGACGTCGCGATCGCGCGCCTGTCCGCGGAACGGGCACGCCAGCAGGCGGCCAGAACCGGATTGTTGGATACGTTAGGACCGGGCCACCTGTTTCGTACCGTGGAGGACGCGGTCAACGCGTTACAACCGCGGGCATAGGAGCACACGTTGACGTTGTGGCCGCTAAACTGCATTCTGATCATGCGCCGGTAACCGTCCGGAGAAGGGGAATTTATTCGTGGCAAAGATTGGTCGCAGACAGTTGGGAAATTTGGTCACGGCCACCGGATTGGCAACTGTGTCCTCACCCGTGGTGCTGCGTTATGCGCGCGGTGACACGCCCGCGTTCAAGATGAAGATGACGATGGCGGACGTGGCCGCGCATCCGATTTACGGCATGCTCAACGACTTCGCCGCCGATGTTCAGGCCCGGACCAATGGCGGTGTGGAAATCAAGGTTTATGGCGCGGGGCAGTTGGGCAGCCAGGTGAACGCGTTGACCGGGATGCAAACCGGAACGATCGACCTGGTCTGCCACACGACAGGCTTCATTCAGACCATTTACCCGTCCGTCGGCGTCCTCGATCTGCCGTATATCTTTCCGACCACCAAGGTCGCGGAAGATGTGCTCGATGGGCCCACGGGTTCGCAACTGTTCGAGCAATTTCCGACAAAGGGCATCTATGGCCTGTGCTGGGGGCACTGGGGCTGGCGCCCGGTCACCCATACGTCGAAGGATCTGACGGGGCCGAAGGACATCGCGGGCACCAAAATCCGCATCCAGCCAGGCGCCATCTATGCCGCGACCTATAAAGCGCTGGGCGCCGCCCCGGCCTTCATCGATGTGGCGGAGATCTATCTGGCGCTGTCGCAGAAGGCCGTCGACGCCCTGGAAGTGCCGCTGGTGTCCATCATCGCGGGCAAATTCTACGAAGTGGCCAAGCATGTCAGCCTGACCAATTTCTCCTACAACGCCGGCGCGATCATGATGAGCAAGAAGAACATGGACGCGCTGCCGCCCGAGTTCCAATCCGCCATTCGGGCCGCCGCCCAGTCCGCCTCGCTGCCGTGGCGGAGGCTGATGGCCACCAAGACCGAAGACGCGGTTGCCTTCCTCAAGACCAAGGGCTGCACGGTCTCGCTGGTCGATAAGCTGTCCTACGCCGAGGCGTTGAAGCCGGTGTTCGATCAGTTCAGGCCGGTTGTCGGGCCGGAGCTGCTCGACAGCATCCTGAAGCAAACCAGCAAAGCGTGATGGAACCGGATATGGCTGCCGGTCCGGCACATGAGCCGGCAGCCCACCCAGCCGCGCCGTCGTGGCGACTGGTGGGTCTGGTCGCGAAGATCGCGACCTTCGTCGCGGCCGCCTCGCTGCTGGTCGAGCTCGTCGTCATCCTCATCAGCATCACCGGGCGTACCATCGTCGGACACGGCCCGCTCTGGGCCGATGAGGCCTCTCGCCTGGCGCTGTCAGCGATCGCCTTTATCGGCGGCGCGGCGTCCTATCGCGGAGCCCACCACACCGCCGTTCGCCTCATCCTCGATCGGCTGAGTGAAGCGGCCCGTCAGGGAATCCTCGCCTCCATCGAATGGCTGGTGCTGATCGTCACGGCAGTGGCGGGCTGGCACTCGGTTAGCCTGTTGGCCGCGACCTGGGACAATCTGACCCCGATGTTGGAAATCAGCGTCGGCTGGATCGCGCTGCCGGTCACCATCGGCCTGTTTCTGACCGCGCTGTTCGCCTTGGAGCGGGTGTTCACCGCCTACGCGCTGCGGACCGTCCTGCTGTCCGGGGTCGTGATGGCCGCGCTGACCGGTTTGAGCGTGCTGGAAGCCGGCGCCGGCATCTTCACCCATAATCCCAATTTCTCCCTGACGGCGATGATCGTGCTGTTCTTCAGCGCCATCATGCTGGGCATGCCGGTCAGCTATGCCATGATCCTGGCGACGTTGAGCTACCTCGAGCTCACCGATGGCGCGCCACTGGTCGCGGTGCCGCAGGCGATGGTCGATGGCACCGGCAATTTCATCCTGCTCGCGCTGCCCTTTTTCATCTTCGCCGGCCTGATCATGGAGCGCGGCGGCATCAGCCTGCGCCTGGTCCGCTTCGCCATGGCCCTGATCGGGCAGGCGCGGGGCGGTCTGTTGCAGGTGGTGGTGATCACCATCTTCCTGGTCAGCGGCGTCTCCGGCTCCAAGGTCGCCGACGTCGCCGCCGTTGGCCCGGTGGTGCGGCGGGAGCTGCGCAAACAGGGCTACAAGGCCTCGGAAGGCGCGGCGGTGCTGGCGGCCTCGGCCGCGATGTCGGAGACGATTCCCCCGAGCATCGCCATGCTCGTGCTGGGTTCGGTGACACCGATTTCCATCGGCACGCTGTTCATCGCCGGCTTGCTGCCGGCCGTGGTGATCGCGCTCTGCCTGATGGTGCTGATTTATGTGCTGGCACGCCGGGGGCCGCCGAAACCGCCGGTGGAGATCACCGGCAGCAAGCTGAGCGCCATTCCCGGCGCCATTCTGCCGCTGATCATGCCGATCGCGCTGGTGATCACCATCAAGACGGGGGTCGCAACACCGACGGAGGCGTCGTCCCTGGCAGTCGTTTACGGGGTGGTGCTGTCGTCGTTCATCTATCGCGCGATGCCGATCAGGACGGTGCTGGGGCTGGCTGGGGAATGTGCGAGTTCAGCGGGGATGGTGCTGTTCGTGCTGTCCTCGGCGTCCGCCTTTGCCTGGGTATTGACCGCCGCGAACCTGCCGCAGGCCCTGGTGGAGGTGCTGGGCGCGATGGGCGGCGGCTCCATGGCCTTCATGGCCGGATCGGTTCTGCTGCTGATCATCATCGGCTCCTTGCTGGAGGGATTGCCGGCGCTGATCATCCTGGCGCCGCTGCTGCTGCCAATCGCGGTGGGGATGGGGATCGACGCGGTGCAGTATGGGATCGTGCTGATCCTGGCGATGGGCGTGGGTGCGTTCATCCCGCCCATCGGGGTTGGGTTCTATGTCTCCGCGGCGGTGGCGGGGGCGGATATCGAAAGCGCGGCGCGGACGATGCTGCCTTATGCCATCGTGCTGATTTTAGCGGTGCTGCTGATCGCCTTTGTGCCGGAGATCACGCTGGTGGTGCCGCGTCTGCTGGGGGAGCCGGGGTAGGCCGACGATCAGATACTCAGATCGTCCAGATTGTAGTCCCGCACCCCGGCCTTCGCGTCCGCATCCCACCGGTACGTCTCCCCGGCATGCGGGGCGTAGGCGTAAGGCGTTTCATGCGGGAACCGCCGCGCCCGGGCGTCGATCCCATAGCCAATCATGCGGGCGCGCTTGTGGATGCGTTCGGCGTCGTAGACGGCGGCGGCATTGTGGACCCCGCCGCCCGTCACGCCCAGCACGGACGCCCGGCGATGGAAGCCGAAATTGACCGTTACGCGCCAATCCGTGCTGGTATTGGCGAACGAGCCATGCACCGCCTGGCGGTTGGTGATCGCCACATCACCGGGCTTGCACACGATGGGCACGGCGCCGGGCAGGCGCTCCGTCCCCGCGTCGGCCACCATCTTCCTGATATCCGCCTTGCCCCGCTTGTGCGACCCCGGCACGACCCAGACACCGTTCGCCGGGGTGCAGCCATAAAGCTGCGCCATGAAATTGAAGCCGTGGGTGCCCTGATCCCAATCCGGGCTGTCCCAATGCGTCAGCCCGTCCTGGTGCCAGGCGACAGAGGCGCCTCGGCCGGGCTCCTTGATGAACAAAGCCTCATTGAACGGCACGAAGTCATCCCCGTTCACCGCGGCGGCAACCGCCAGCAGGTGCGGATGGCCATAAACGCGGAGCGCGGCTTCGGAGAACTGCAGGGAGCCGAGGATGAGGTACACGACCTCCTTCGGTGCGTCCGCCGCGGCCTGGGGCTCGAACATCTTCACCGGATGACGCCCACCGGCCAGAGCGGTGCCGCCAAACGGGTCGCCCAGCGGGCGGGACCAGAACAAGGACGGTGCCGTCAGGCCGTGATCCAGCGCCGGGCGGCCTTTGGCATCCAGCGCCGCGCCGCGTTCGACCGGCAGCCGATCCCGGATGTTTTGGAAATCGGCTTCGATATCGGCGAGTTCGTCGGGCTTCAGAACGCCCTCGAACACGTAGAAGCCGCAGCGCCAATAGGCGTCGAGGATCTCCGGATGGATCGTGCCGTCATCGGTGAACCGGATCGGCCCGCGATTGCCGATGGAAAAGGCCAGCCGCTCACCGGCTTCGAGATAGGCGCGATGCGCGGCGTCTTCGGGGCCGTAATCGACTTTGGCGATCTGGTTCATGGGATCAAACTCCTTGGGCGCCACGCACGAGGCGGCCGGGCAAAGCAGAAGTGGCTTCTCCATGCCGGTAGACCACCTGGCCGGAGACGATGGTGGCGTCGAACCCCTCCGTCCGCTGCACCAGGCGTTTCCCGCCGGCGGGAAGGTCATAGACGATTTCCGGGCCGCGCAGCAGCAGCCGATCATAGTCGATGATATTGATATCGGCTTTCAGCCCGGGCTTGAGCAGCCCGCGGTCGAGCAGCCCGATCGCGGCGGCATTGTCGCGGGTCAGGCGCTTGATGACGAAGGCGATGGGGAACAGACCCCGCCCCCGATCGCGCGTCCAATGCGTCAGCGCGTAGCTGGTGGCGGTGGCGTCGCACATGATGCCGACATGCGCGCCACCATCACCGAGGCCCAGCAGCGTATCGGGATGCGCGATCATATCGCGCACGACATCCAGATTGCCCGCGGCATAGTTGGTGGTGGGCAGATAGAGGATCGCCTTACCGTCATTCTCCAGCAGCAGATCATAGGCGACGGCGTCGGGGGAGCGTCCCTCCCGCGCCGCGCGCGCCGCAACCGACTGATCCGGGGTCGGCTCGTAATTGGGCGGATCGCCGAGGGGGAACATGCGGTCCCAGCGCAGCACCCGCTGGGACCGCTTGCTGCCGTGGAAGGGTTCGGCGATCAGCGTCTCCCGGAAGGCGGGGTCGCGCAGATGGCGCATCCGCTCGGGGAAGGGCAGGGCGGCGATGGCCTTATACGCCGGCCGGCCCATGAACGGGTTCTGCGACAGTTCGAAGCCCAGCAGCACGCTGGTGGGGCGGGAGCGGACCTGGCCGGTGATGCGATGACCATCCGCGTTGGCATGCTCGATATGGCGCAGCAGGTCGCGCCAGCCGTCGGGGCGCGCGTCCGATTGCAGCAGCGTCAGCGTCACCGGGCGGCCGGAGGCCTCCGCGACCCGGCGGAACAGGTTGAATTCGTGATCGGGATCGTCGAAATCCGACACGATCTGCACCCAGCCGGCGCCCATGGCCGCGGCGATTTCGGTGAGTTCACGCTCCTCCGCGTGCAAGGTCGGGATGTGCTGGCCGTCGAGCGTGCGGTGATTGAGCGTGCGGGAGGTCGAGAAACCCAAAGCCCCCGCCGCGATCCCCTCCTGCGTCAACGCCGCCATCCGCGCCCGATCGGCTGGCGTCGCCGGTTCCCGGTCCGCGCCGCGCTGGCCCATCACATAGACGCGCAAGGCCGCATGCGGAACCTGGGTGGCGATGTCGGTGTCATATTGGTTCTGATCGAGCGCGTCGAGAAAGTTCGGAAAACTGTGCCAGTTCCAGGGCAGGCCCTCGGTCAGCACGACCTCGGGGATGTCCTCGACCCCTTCCATGAGCTTGACCAGCATGTCGCGCTGGCCAGGATGGCAAGGGGCGAAACCGACGCCGCAATTGCCGAGCAGGACAGTGGTGACCCCGTTCCAGGAACTGGGCGACAGCCGCCCCGACCACGTCACCTGCGCGTCGTAATGCGTGTGAACATCGACGAAGCCGGGGGTGACGAGCCGGCCGGTGGCGTCGATGTCCTCCATCCCCTTGGGGAGGTTGGGACCTATGGCGGTGATCGTTCGGCCGTTGATCGCGATGTCAGCCTGG
The DNA here is from genome assembly GCA_903918315.1 of uncultured Acetobacteraceae bacterium. Taxonomy (GTDB): domain Bacteria; phylum Pseudomonadota; class Alphaproteobacteria; order Acetobacterales; family Acetobacteraceae; genus Rhodopila. The sequence continues at coordinate 17,290 of CAIXEA010000063.1, forward strand.
TAAGGCTCGCTGCCGGAGCCGTCGACGATGGTGCCATTGCGGATCACCAGGCTGGGGGTCATGGGACGGTTTCCGTTGGTTTTCTGAATGATCAGCGTATCGGCCGGATTCGGCCCGGGCAAGGGCAATCCGGGGGGAGGGACGGAAGGCCAGAGCCTTCGAGCCCCGCTTCCCCCGCCCTTCAATCCAGCGGTGGCACTGCCAGGAAGCCTGTGCCAAAAGCCATGTCTGCCCATAATTCCGACTGGCCATGGCTGTGTCGCGCACGCGCACGGCGGGCCAGGCGGTCCGTAAGGAGCTGTATGATGGATCAAATATTCGCCGGTAAAGTCGCCCTCGTCTCTGGCGCGGGCAAGAATATTGGCCGGGCCATCGCCCTCGACCTGGCACGGCGCGGGGCCTCCGTGGTGGTGAACGGCCGATCGGATCGGGGCGCGGTGGATGCGGTGGTGGCGGAAATCAATGCGGCGGGCGGGCAGGCCCTCGGCTGCATGGCCGATGTCGCCGATGAGGCACAGACCGCCCGTATGGTGGCCGACGCGGTGGCGGCCTTCGGCGGTATCGATGTGCTGGTATGCAACGCGGGCCTGCGCCGGCAGACCAAATTCCTCGACATGAGCCTGGCCGAATGGCGGGAAATCCTGTCCGTCGCCCTGGACGGGGCCTTCATCCTCTCGCGCGCGGTCGTGCCGCACATGATCCCGCGCGGCGCGGGGGCGATCGTGGCGCTGTCGGGGATCTCCACCCATGTCGGCACGCCGAACCGCTGCCATGTCTCGGCCTCCAAGGCGGGGTTGGAGGGGTTGATGCGGGCCTTGGCGATCGAGCTGGCGCCGCACCAGATCACCTGCAACTGCGTGGCGCCGGGCGCGGTGGACACGGTGCGCGGGGCCTCCGCCGGGGCGCTGCCGAGCACCTTGGTAGAAAAGGGCGTGCCGCTGGGGCGCAAGGCCTCGGTGGATGAGATCTCCGCCGCGGTGCGCTATCTGGCCGGGCCGGACGGGCGCTACACCACCGGGCAGACGTTGCATGTGAATGGCGGGGTCTTCCTGACCTGACAGCCGCCTTGCAGCGTTACCTTGCGGCGCTGCCTCGCAGCGTTACCTTGCACTGGGGCTCGCACCTGTGCTGCAAGCCCGCAGCAGTTTCACCCGCGGGGACCCCATAGCCATGACCGACTCCTTGCCCGATGCGGCCGAACGCGTCCTCATCCTCGACTTCGGCAGCCAGGTCACGCAGCTGATCGCCCGCCGGGTACGGGAATCCGGCGTCTATTGTGAGGTCTGGCCGTTCAACGCGGACCCGGCGCGGATCAAGGCATTCGGGGCGAAGGCCTTCATCCTGTCCGGCGGCCCCGCATCGGTGCATGAGGGCGAATCCCCCCGCGCGCCGCAGATGGTCTTCGAACAAGGCGTACCCGTGCTGGGCATCTGCTACGGCCAGATGGTCATGTGCGCGCAACTGGGGGGGGAGACTCAAGGCTCCGACCATCGCGAATTCGGCCGCGCCTTTGTCGATATCACCGGCGATTGCGCCCTGCTGGACGGCGTCTGGCACCAGGGCGCGCGCGAGCAGGTGTGGATGAGCCACGGCGACCGGGTGACCAGGCTGCCACCCGGCTTCAAGGTGGTCGCGTCATCGGAAGGTGCGCCCTTCGCGCTGTTCGCCGATGATGCGCGCCGCTTCTATGGCGCGATGTTCCATCCCGAGGTCGTGCACACCCCGCACGGCGCGCAATTGCTGCGCAACTTCACCCACAAGGTCGCGGGCCTGTCGGGGTCCTGGACCATGGCCGGCTTCCGCGCCGCGGAAATAGCCAAAATCCGCGCCCAGGTCGGCAGCGGCCGGGTGATCTGCGGCCTGTCGGGCGGGGTCGATTCCTCCGTCGCGGCGGTGCTGATCCATGAGGCCATCGGCGACCAGCTCACCTGCATCTTCGTCGATCACGGCCTGCTCCGGCATGGGGAGGCCGATGACGTCGTCGCCACCTTCCGCGACCGGTTCAATATCAAGCTGGTGCATCGCGATGCCTCCGACCTGTTCCTCGGCGCCTTGGAGGGGGTGACGGACCCGGAGATCAAGCGCAAGACCATCGGCCGGTTGTTCATCGAAGTGTTCGAGGAAGAGGCCACCAAAATCGGCGGCGCGGACTTCCTGGCGCAGGGAACGCTGTATCCGGATGTGATCGAGAGCGTCAGCTTCACCGGCGGCCCCTCCGTCACCATTAAATCGCACCACAATGTCGGCGGCCTGCCGGAACGCATGCGCATGAAGCTGGTGGAGCCGCTGCGCGAGCTGTTCAAGGATGAGGTCCGCGCCCTCGGCCGCGAGCTCGCCATCCCCGAGATCATCGTCGGCCGCCATCCCTTCCCCGGCCCGGGCCTGGCGATCCGCATCCCCGGCGCCATCACCCGGGAACGGGCGGAGATCCTGCGCAAGGCCGATGCCATCTATCTGGAGGAAATCCGTACCGCAGGGCTGTACGACGCCATCTGGCAGGCCTTTGCCGTGCTGCTGCCGGTGCGCACGGTGGGCGTGATGGGCGATGGCCGCACCTATGATTACGCCTGCGCGCTGCGGGCGGTGACCAGCACGGACGGGATGACGGCGGATGTGTATCCGTTTTCCGTCGAGTTCCTGACCCGGGTGGCCGGGCGAATTGTGAATGAGGTGCGGGGGATTAACCGGGTGACATACGATATCACCAGCAAGCCGCCGGGGACGATTGAGTGGGAATGATTTAGGGCCTTTCGGCGGCATCCGCCAACAATCGAAAAATCCATCTAACATACTGAAATAAATAAAGTTATCTGTCAGCGTCAATCGCTGTCATTTTGGAGGCAGTGCTCCGATTTGACGGTATCTCTGACGGTATCGTCACCTCTTGCTCACGTCCGAAACTCGCGATACCGTCAACCCGTCGAGGTCGTTTGACGGTATTTTTTTCCTCATAAGTCACTGATGAACATGAGGAAAGAGAAAATGATGCGGTCAAAAAAGGCCTGACGGTATTTTTCTCAGGGGTGAGAGCGATGCTGACGGACGTGGCCCTTAAGAACCTGAAATCCAAGGAAAAACCGTACAAGGTGGCGGATCGCGACGGCATGTATGTCGTCGTCGCCCCATCAGGAACGGTCACTTTCAGGCTCGACTATCGGCTGAATGGTAGGCGCGAGACCGTCACTTTCGGCCAGTACGGCCCCGCCGATTTATCCCTGGCCCGCGCCCGTGAGATGACGATCGATGCCCGCCGCGCGATCATGGAGGGCAATTCCCCGGCCCACGAAAAGCAGCGTGCGAAGCGGCGGATCAAAGAGGCGAAGAGCTTCGGCGAATTTGGGGAAAGGTGGCTTTCCACGGCGACGATGGCCGACAGCACCCGTGCGATGCGCCGAGCTATTTTCGAACGGGAGCTGGTCCCGACCTGCAAAAATCGCCTTCTGCATGAGATCACGCCTGATGATCTGCGAGCCCTTTGCGCGAAGATCGTCGAACGCGGCGCGCCGGCGACGGCCATCCATGTCCGCGACATCGTCAAACAGATTTACGGCTTTGCGATTTTGCACGGAGAGAAGGTTGCCAACCCGGCCGACGAAGTCGGGCCGGCGTCGATCGCCACCTTTGTGGCAAAGGACCGATCGCTGTCTCCGACTGAGATACGCATCATGCTCAAGCAGCTTGAACATGTGGCCACGCT
>CAIXEA010000064.1 GCA_903918315.1 uncultured Acetobacteraceae bacterium
GCGTCGAGCAATGCTTCGGCAAACTCAAACGGTTCAAGCGGGTCGCTATGCGCTGTGAGAAGACCAAGCGAAACTACGAGGCATTCGTGTCATTGGCCTGTGTGTTTGTCTTGATCAAATCCGTCCACACGGCCTAGGCCGCGAAAGCGGCTTCCATTGCGCGACGATATTGATAGGTGGAATCGGAATTGTCTACCGCGACATCGGCCCAGGTCACGGGCTGGCCCTGTTTCACGTCCCGCACCAGTTTGACCCGGTTCGCCAGGCCAATGGGCAGACCACCCACGCGCAGACTGTCGCTTGCGGTCATGAGCTTGCCCCAGACACAGCCGCCGCCTTCACCATCCAACATTTCCCCGGCTTTCAGATCGCGTTTCGCCGTCGAGACCACGTCGCCCCGGAATCCGGAAGCCACGCCGGTCGGCTCCCCGCGCAAAGCCGCTGACAGGATCGATACGTTCAGTTCGAGGCCGATCAGATGGAAGGGCCGGTAGAGGGCTGTGACACGGCCGGTGGGGTCAGTCACGACGCCGTATTCCTGGAAGCAGCGCATCGCGTAGTCGTTCGGCGCTTCGAACGCGACATAGACGCCCCAGCGTAGATCATTGGCCACCGGACTGCCGTCCCGGTGGACCGACGAGATCACCTCCACCTGCCCACTATGGTGCAGCGCGCCCAGGTTACCCGGTCGCAGCACATCGGCCAGTTCGTGCGTGCCGCAGGGGGGAAAGGCCAGTCCGTCGGGCGGCGGCGTCAGGCCAGTGGCATTGGCGACCGCCGCCATTTCAATCCCGGATTTCGTGCCGTCCAGAAAGGAATTGAACATTTGCGGGTTCATGCCGCCGATTTTCGCCTGTTCCGGGGTCAGGCCGTAGAAGCCCCAGACCGTATCGGGGGTCGAGGCATGATACTCCGGCATGTATTTCGTGCCCTTGCCCGCCGCGATCACGTTGAATCCGCAGGAACGGGCCCAGTCCACGAGCTCACAGATCAGCGCCGGTTGGTCGCCATAGGCCATGGTGTAGACGACGCCGGCGGCCTCTGCCTCCCGCGCCAATAACGGCCCGGCGAGAACATCGGCTTCGACATTGACCATGACGATGTGCTTGCCCTCGCGGATGGCTTTGCGGGCATGCGCAACGCCGGCAGGGGCATGGCCGGTGGCTTCGACCACGACCTCCACATCGGCGGATTCCATCATTGTCATGCTGTTATCGGTGAAACGGGTCGCGGCGATCCGATCCTCACCCCACCCCACCCGGCGGCATGCCTCCCTCGCCCGCTCCGGCGCCAGGTCGGCGATCACCGCGACTTCCAGCCCCGGGGTCGTCGGGACCTGCGACAGGAACATCGAGCCGAACTTGCCCGCGCCAATCAGGCCGACACGCACCGGGCGGCCAGCGGCGGCGCGCTTCTGCAACAGACGATAGAGGTTCACGGCGGCACCCTTCCATTCAGGCCCAAACAATGGCCCCATGGCTACGCGAAGCAGGAGGAAAAGGCGATGCCCGAGATCGAATGGCGCAAACTGCGCGCGGACCAGCTGCGGGACCGGGCGAGAGAGGACGCGATCGTGATCCTGCCGATCGCCTCCTTGGAGCAGCACGGACCACATCTGCCGGTCGAGGTCGACTCCCGGTTGGGGGAGGAGATCGTGGCCCGCACCGGTGCCAAGATCGCCGCCCGCGGCCAGCCGGTCGTGGTGCTGCCCGTGATCTGGACCGGATTGTCGGAGCATCACATGAGCTTCGGCGGCACGATCACCCTGGATTTCGCCGCGTTCAGCGCCATGATCGAGGGCGTGGTCCGCTCCGTGCTGCGGCACGGCTTCAAGCGCATCGTGCTGCTGAACGCCCATGGCGGCAACGAGAATGCATTGCGCACCATCACCGACGAACTGACACCGAAGCTGGGCGTGCCGATCGTGCAATTCACGTATTGGTATCCGGCGGCGGCGGCGATCGCGAAGATCCTGGAAACGCAGGGCGGGCTGACACATGCGTGTGAGGCCGAGACCTCGATGATGCTCGCGGCGCGGCCGGACCTGGTGGCGACGGACCGGATCACGATGGCGCAATCGAATGCCGGGTCGCATGAGATGTCAGGTGGGATCTATCGCTGGCGCAGCATCGCCAGCCGGAGCGCGTCCGGCGCGATGGGGAACCCCGCGGCGGCGACAGCGGAGAAGGGCGAACGGTTGTTCGAAGCGATTTCCGACGTGTTGGCGGAGAAGCTGTGCAATGCGGAGATGTGGGCTTTGCCGTGGACCTAGATGAAGCACTCTCAACGCGGGCTGATAACCGTGGGCTTTATTCCCAGGCGTGGTTCAAAGGCGAATGGTTCGACTGACAGGATCCAGGCCCGCGCACTCGCCCGGTGCGCGGGGTTCGCCAATAGATTGCGCCCAGGTGGCACCAGGATCGATGTCACACCTAGCAAGGGCGTCGCCCCGCCCCGGAGCCATTCATCTCCCAGACCCACGGGATCAGCGCCAGGGCCGGATGTTCGGCGAAATAGACAACCGGCCAGCGCGGCAGCACCAACCGGTCGAGCGCCACCGGCGTGATGCGGCCGCTCTCCACAAGACGATCCACCGCATCGATCGCAATCCCCAGCCGGGGCGAGGCAAGCCGCGGGGCGATGGCTTCGGCGAAACCGTGAATGGGAACGGATAATGCCTTTAGCGATATGACGCTATCTCTCGTGCCTCTCGCCTAACGCCAAAAATATCAAGAAAATGCGACCTCCATCGCCGCGGCGATCGAGAACAGCCGGGCATCGCCCATCGTCTCCCCTGTGAGCATCAGCCCGACCGGGGCCTCTCCCGCGCGGTGGCATGGGATACTGATCGAGCAACGATCCAGGAAATTGCCCAAAGCGGTATTGCGCAGGATCAGCATATTGATTCGATTATAGGACTGCTGATCGTTCAGTTCCTCAATCCGCGGCGCGACGATCGGCACTGTCGGCATCACGACGCAATCGTAATCGCGGGTGCTGGCGTCGAAGCGGGCAATCAGACGTGCCCGTGCTGCGACGAGGTCGATGTAATCCGCCGCGCTCATCTGCTCCCCGCGGGCGATACGGACCCGGATATTAGGGTCGTAGCCCGCGCCTTTGGCCGCCAGCAGGGCGCGATGCCAGGCATAGGCCTCCGACGCCGCGAATCCGCCCTTGGCATTGACCGCGGGCAATTCGTCCCATTCCGCGAAACACACGCGATCCACGCGGGCGCCGGCTGCCGACAGAATGGACAAGGCGCGGCCGAATGCCGCCGCGACGGTGTCATCCATGCCATCGAGCACCAGATTCTCCGGCACCGCCAGCCGCAGCCCGGACAGGCTGACCGCAGCCGGACGCGCTGGGCTTTCGCCCGCCAGAATGGCATCGATAGTGGCGCAACAGGTCACGCTCGGCGCCAGTGGCCCCACCGAATCCAGAGACGGCGCCAATGGCAGCACCCCATCGATGGGCACCCGCCGCGCCGTGGGTTTGTAGCCGACGATGCCACAGAACGCCGCCGGGATACGGCACGATCCCCCGGTATCCGTGCCCAGGCCCGCCGCCGCCATAGCATCCGCGACCGCGACCGCCGTGCCCGAGGAACTGCCGCCGGGAATGCGCTTTGATCCCCGGTCCCAAGGCGACGTGGGCGTGCCGTAATGCGGGTTGATGCCCAAGCCGGAGAAGGCGAACTCCGTCATGTTCACCCGCCCCATCGGGATGAAGCCCGCCGCCAACATGCGCGCCACGACCGGGGCGTTCGCGGCAGCCGGGCGCGCATCGGCCAGCACCGCCGAACCCGCCGGAGTCGGCTCATTTGCGATATCGAACAGGTCCTTCAACGCGATTGGGATGCCGGCATAGGGCCCCGGCGAACGCCCAACCCGGCGAAGCGCATCCGCCGCATCCGCCATCGCCCGCGCCTGATCCGCATGCACCTTGACGAAGGTTCGTGCTCCCTCCCCCTGGGGATCGCTGATCCGGGCCAGAGACTCCTCGATCAGCGCCCGGCTGGTGGTTTGCCCGCTGGCCAGGGCCTGGGCGAGTTGTTCGATTGTGCGCATGATGCCTCCTGTCTTTCGATCAGGAGCATGCCATGACCAGCGTCCCCACCAAACCCGTTCTGTTGACCGGTGCCTCTGGCGCCCTCGGCCGGGTATTGGCGAAATCTCTGTCGGAGGCGGGTTGGGCGCTGGTGATGACCGATATCGCCGCCTTCCCCGACCCGATCCCGCCGCGTGCGACTTTCACCAAAGCCGATCTGAGCGATGGGGTGACAATTTTGCGACTGGCGGAGGGGTGCGGGACGATCGTGCATCTCGGCGGCATCTCCGTCGAACGCCCGTTCGAGGAGGTCATCGGCCCCAATATCCGGGGCCTCTATCACATCTACGAAGCGGCGCGGCGGGAGAAGGCGCGGGTGATCTTCGCGTCGTCGAACCACTCCGTCGGTTTTCACGAACGCACCGAGAGCCTGGGCGCGGACACGCAGTTCCTGCCCGACGGCTATTACGGCCTGTCGAAAGCCTATGGGGAGCTGATGGGCCGAATGTACTGGTTCAAGCACGGGGTGGAGAACGTGAACCTGCGCATCGGTTCTGCCTGCCCAGAGCCGGTCAACGCCCGCATGCTGGCGAGTTATTTGTCGTATGGGGATTTCTCCCGCCTGGTGATCGCCTGCACGACGGCTGCGAAAACCGGCAGTTGCGTGGTCTGGGGCGCGTCCAATAACAGCCGCATGACCTGGTGGCGCGACGACGCCCGGGCCGACATCGGCTGGGCCCCGACCGACAGCGCTGATCCCTATGCGGGGCAGTTGGCGGGCAAAGTGAGCGGGGACCCGGTGGAAGAACGGTATATGGGCGGGGCCTATTGTTCGATCGAGTATACCCGTTCGGCCCCCGCGCCGGCGGGTTTGTTCAACGCAGTCAAGGACTGAGCACGATGTCTGACGGAACACTGTATATCGGCCAAAAGCGTTATTCGTCGTGGTCGTTGCGCGGCTGGCTGGCGGTGCGGCTGGCGGGCCTGGATGTGGAGGAGATGATGATCCCCTTCGTCCGTCCCGGCCCAACCCCGGCAATCGCGACGCTGTCGCCGAATGGGCTGGTGCCCTACCTGGAACACCAAGGGGCGAAGGTCTGGGAGTCGCTCGCGATCTGCGACTATTGCGCCGAATTTGAACCCGCGCTTTGGCCGGCGGACCGGATCGCGCGGGCGCATGCGCGGTCGATCTCGGCGGAAATGCATGCTGGCTATCGCGATCTGCGGATGGCGATGTGGATGAACCTGGGGCGAGATTTTTCCCCGCATGGGCGCACACCGGGGGCGCTGGCCAATATCGCGCGGATCGAGGCGTTGTGGGCGGATACCCGCGCCCGCTTTGGCGCCGGCGGACCGTTCCTGTTCGGCGCTCAGTTCACCGCGGCCGATGCGATGTTCGCGCCGGTGGTGGCCCGGTTCCTGGGCTGGGGGCCGGAACTGACGGCGGAATCCAAGGCCTATTGCGATGCCGTGCGCGCGCACCCGCTGGTGGCGGAATGGTATGACGGCGCGGCGGCGGAACCGGACTCGATGCTGGTCGAGGACTACGAAACCCTCAAATGAGTGCCGCGACCGGGTTGGAGCATGTCGGGATTGTCGGCGCCGATCTGGCGGCGTTAGTGGGCGTATTTGAACGGCTGGGGTTTTGCCTCACGCCGCTCGCCCATCACGCTGGCGGACGCACGGGCAATCGCTGCGTGATGCTGAGGCATGGCGAGTATCTGGAGCTGTTGTCGACGGTCAACGGCGGCGCCAGTGCGACGCTGGCCCGGTTCCTGTCCCGCTATGCCGGCGCCCATATGGTGGCGCTGGAGATCGACGACGAAGCAGCCGCACTGGCCCGCCTGCGTCAGACCTGGCAAACGGTCCCCTATGCCTACACCACGGAGCGGGCGATCGACGCGGACGACCCTATGGGCGCCCGCGCGCGGTTTACACTGATCACACCCACGGACCCCGTGGAAGGACGGTTCCATCTGATCCGCCACGCCGACCGCACTGCCTTGTGGCAGGAGCGGTGGTTGCATCACGACAATAATGCGGTCGCGTTGGTGGAGGTCATTTTTGCAGTGCCGGAACCGGCCGTAACAGCCCATTGGTTCTCGGTTCTGGCCGGACGCCCGGTGACACCCGATCCGATGGGCGGCTTCGGTCTGGAACTGCCCCGCGGCAGGCTCCGGCTGCTGTCCCCCCATGGGGCAGCCGCGCTGTTGGGCGGCTGCGTGGGCGCAATTTTGCCCCGTATCGCGGGATTGACGATCGCCACCAGCGACGAAGGCGCGGCGATCGAGGCATTGGCGGCTGCGCATGATCTGCCATGCATGCCAGACCGGACCGCAGTACTGATCGATGCTGGCGGCGTCGTGCTCCGCTTCCCCACACGGCCGTTTGAAAGAACGCGCCGATGACGATCTGCCTTGGATGAGCCGCATCCCAGGACCTGCTCACGCTCCAGAGAGGTTTTCGCGAACCATGCGAGCCACCTGGGCCGGTGGCATTCCCGGGTGTTGTATGGTAATGTCGAACACAGATGATCGTTCGACGGCCCTCCTTGCCTGGTCTGTTCCTAGCCTTTCTCGCGTTGCTCGCGCAGTTGGGCTTCAGCTCTGCCATGCCGCGTGCGGTTTCCGCGGCTATTCTGGCCGATACAATAACGATCTGCCATACGGACAATGGTGGGGATCAAACCCCTGTTCCAGCGCATAACGACGATTGTGTCCTGTGCCCGCTCTGCGCGGCGATGTCAGGTTCGGTCGCTTTGTTATCGCCCGCAGCACCAAACCTGCCGCCGCCAGCGACGCCATTCATCGCGCGGGCCGCGATCGTCCCGCCAGCAACCGCCCCACCATCGGTCGCGCGATTCCCCGCGCAGCCACGAGCCCCTCCATCCCAGGCCTGAGAGTCCGCGCCTGTTCGGCCGATTCCGGACGCCCAACCTCATTGCCTGGAGATTCTCATGTCGCGTCTATCAGTCCTGGCGGCCACAGCCGCCGGGGTCATGTTGCTCAGTCACCCCATCCATGCGCACGGCGTCGCCGGCGCCCATATGTTCGTCAGCACGCTCCTGATCGATGATCCCAATGTCGCCGATGAAGCCAGCCTGCCCACCTTCATGTGGCTGCCACAACCCGGTGACGGCGGCGTTACGCCCAGCGCGGCCTCCGCCAGTATCGAATTCGACAAACGTCTGACGGAAAATTTCGGCTTCGCGATCGCCGGCGGCTATCAGTGGCTGCGCACGCCAGGGCAAAAAACCGCCAATGGCTGGCAGAACCTCGAAGGGACGCTGAAATACAAAGCCTACGTCAATGCCGAACACGAATTCATGCTATCCGTTGGTGTCACGCGGGAATTCGCGCGCACCGGCGCCAATGGGAGCAACGGCGCTGTCCTCGGCAACGCCGATGTGAGTTCGACCACACCCAAGATATACTTTGGCAAAGGATTTGGTGACCTTCCCATCGGCTGGGCGCGTGCCTTCGCACTGACGGGGACTTTGGGTCTGCAAATGCCGGACAAAGGACTGAAGGTCGATTCAGACGCCTCGCCACTCAATAACGGGGATTCGAAGCAGTGGCAGGGCGGGGTGTCACTCCAGTACAGCCTGAGATACCTACAAGCACAGGTCAAAGACCTGGGCTTGCCGAACGTGATCAACCGGATGACCCCATTGGTGGAGGTCGCCTGGTCGTCCTCTGCCAGCAAACCCAACAACACCAGCACACAGTATTTGTTCGGGGTTGGCGTCAACTACACCGCGGACACATATGCCGTGACGGTCGAGGCCTTGTTGCCGGGCAATGCGCAATCCGGATCGCATCCCGGCATCGTCGCGCAGTTTCATCTGTATTTTGACGACTTGCTGCCCAACAGCCTTGGGGCGCCGGTCGCGCGGTGGTTTCAAGCGTCATGAGCCGGGCATTCATCATATTGGTATGGGGGCTGCTCTGCGCCCCCACGCTGGCATCGGCACATGCCTTTCTGGAACGCGCGCACCCGCCAGCCGGGGCCGAAATCCACGACCCTCCGGCCACCGTCAGCCTTACGTTCTCGGAGCCCGTGGAACCGCGCTACACATCAATCGAAGTCCAGGATGCCACCGGCAAACGGATCGACACCGGGGAGAAGTCGGCGTCCGGTGGGGGAAAAACAGTCAGTCTCGGACTACCCAGGCTCCCGCCGGGCCGATACCGGGTGTTATGGCACGCCACGTCGGTCGACACCCACAAGACCGAAGGCCACTACATATTCGAAGTCCTCCCGTAGATGGTCAGCCTGGACATCGTCCGGATCGGGGTCAGGGGGCTCCATCTGGCGGCCTTGCTAGCAGCTGTCGGAACTTTGGGCTTCGTCTGGCTCGTGGCACCGGTTGGTTTGCATAGCCGCTTGATACGCATGGGCCGAGGCTTCGCGGCCGCGGCTTTGGCGCTAGGTGGTATCTGGTTCTCGCTCCAGGCCGCGGTCATCGCCGGCACCGCTGACTGGGCGGAATGGGCACAAGCCCTCCCGGTGGTCGGCCTGGAAACCCGATTCGGGCATGTGCTGATTGCCCGCACCTGCCTCCTGGTGCTGGTCGTCGGCCTGAGCGGGCGAACACGGTTCGGCCAAGTATACGCCTTCATCGCGGCATCGCTCGCCTTGGCATCGCAGGGGCTTGTCGGTCACGCCGGCGCGGCGGACCAGGCCTGGGGCCTGGCGACAGCGGAGGCCCTTCACCTTCTTGCCGCGGCGCTTTGGCTGGGTTCGCTACCGCCGCTTCTGTTGTGCCTATTGGTGCTCCCGGCTCATGGCAGCCGAGAGGCATGTGAGCGGTTTTCCCCCCTTGGTCTCGCGGCAGTCCTCATCATTGCCGCCACGGCCCTGGCGCAGGCCTGGCCGTCAATCGGCAGTTTACCCGGGATGCTAGGCACCGATTATGGTCACGTGGCACTGATGAAACTGGGCTTGTTCATCCTGATGCTTGTTTGCGCCGCCTGGAACCGCCTGGTCCTCACGGACAGGCTTGATACCGTGGGTGCGGATCGCGCGCGCTATTGGATGACGGTCTCAGTCGCGGTTGAAACCGGGTTGGGTCTCCTGGTCGTGCTGGCGGCCGGGGGGCTGGGATCACTGCCGCCGGCCGTCCACAGTGTGATCGTCTGGCCGCTCCATTGGACAATCAGCGCCGGCGCGCTGGAAGACGACGACCTGCGGCGAGTGGTCGCCCTGGCCATTATCGCCCTTGGCGTCGCCGTGATGATGGTGGCATGCGGGGCATTGGTTCTACGCAGCAGGGTCGTGACCTGGCCGCTGGCCCTCGCATTGGCCGGTTGGCAGGGCCCAACGCTTTCACTGTTTCTGGTGGCGGCTTATCCGACCAGCTTCCAGCTATCGCCGACAGGCTTTACCGCCAGCGCGATCGTCCGGGGCGACGCGCTCTTCGCCACTCATTGCACCACTTGTCACGGCGCCCAGGGCTATGGCGACGGGCCAGGCGCCATTGGTATGCGCATCCGCCCCGCCGATCTGACGGCGGGGCATTTGTGGGATCACAGCGACGGAGAGCTGTTTTGGTGGATCGGCCACGGGATTCGTGGACCGGATGACAGCCTCGTCATGCCTGGTTTCGAGCATCAGTTGGACCCAATGGCGCGATGGTCACTGATCGACGCGATCCGCGCCCGCAACGCCGGCGCTGCGATGCATACTGGCGGCAACTGGACCAATCCCTTGCCGGCCCCGGATATTCCCCTGGTTTGCCGCACATCGACCGCCGATATGCTGTCCCAACTTCAGGGACGCTTCGTGCGGGTTGTCAGCGGTTCGGATTCGGTGTCATCGGCTGACGTCGTCACTGTGAGGCTGGATCGCGCGACCGGTGATGCCGTCCCCGCCTCGGGCTGCCAGTCGGCATCGGCGGATGCCTGGCTGGCTTATGCCAGGATTGCCGGTCTCGAACCCGAACGGCTCGGAGGCACCGAATTCCTGGTTGATGACCATGGCTGGCTTCGCGCCTTGCGCCGAACCGGGCAGACTCCGGACTGGGACGATGGCACCACACTCAGCGACACCGTGCGCAGGTTGCGCACTCAACCCATCACTGGCTCATTCGGAGGGCTCCATGTCCACAAGCAATAAACCTGGCACCACAGCGGGACGGATCTACGCCCTGATCGGTGCGCTCATGGCCGCGCTGCTCATTGGGGTTGGCGCATTCATCTGGCTGTCCGGTAGTACCCCCGCGGGAGTGACTGTCGGTGGGCCGTTCACCTTGCTGAGTGGCGACGGACATGCGGTCACGGACAAGGACTACCGAGGCAAATATATGTTGGTTTATTTCGGTTACACGTTCTGCCCGGACGTTTGCCCGACGACCTTGGCTCAGGTGAGTGAGGCCCTGGAGAAACTGGGACCGAAAGCGGCAAAAATTCAGCCTTTGTTCATCAGCGTGGACCCCAAGCGGGATACAGCGCCGGTGGTCAAACAGTTCGCGGCCGCCTTTGGCCCGCGCGTGATCGGGTTGACCGGCTCGGTCGAACAAATTGCCGCTGCCGCGAAGGCCTACAGGGTTTACTATGCCGAACATCGCACCGGGCCGGGGCCGGACGACTATTCGATGGACCACAGCTCTATTCTCTACCTGATGGGCCCGGATGGCCGCTTCATTGCACCGATCCGGGCGGATATGGCCGCCGATGAGATGGTGGCGACCCTGGCGCGGTTGGTGCTGTAAGCTCCACTATCCTCCGTCAGCGGTCAGGCCGACCGTCACCAGCGGCGGTAGGGGCGGCCAACGTAGCCGCCGCCCCAATAGCCACCGATGATAACCGGCGGGGTATAGTAGGCCGGGCCATACGGATAGGCAGCATAAGCGGGCGCGTAAGAAGGCGGCGGGCTTTGCACCGTATTGCCATAGGCATACATGCACTGAGTAAAGGCCGTGTCATAGCGCGCCTGCAACTCCCCGGCTGAATACCGCGCGGCATTGGCCCCCGAGGCGCTGCCAATAAGCAGCCCCGTGCCCGCCCCGATCGCCGCACCGGCGCCAGCATTCCCACTCGCGGCGCCCAACAACGCACCGACGCCAGCACCGACCGCGGTGCCGACGACCGCATGACCGACCGCATTGTTTTCCGCCGCCTGGGAGGCCGCGGGGCCACCGCTCTGCTCTGACGCCACACTGCGACAGTAGGCATCTTCCTGGCGGAACGTCTCAAAGGTTTTACCTTGCGACGGCAGCGCCATCACGCTCGGCCCCGCGGGAGGAGGAACGGCGCATGCGGTCACCAAAACAACCGACGTCGCGGCAGCCGACAAACCCAGGAAACGCATGTTGATCATCCTCTGGTCAATGCAACACCAGCGTTTGGCGTTGTGTCACGCCCAGCATAACGTGTCGCCTGCTGGAGACGGAGGATATAGTGCGCCCGTGCCATCATACGAGGGGTAGGGCCGGAGGAAACCGAATCTCAGCCCCGTAGCGCGCGCGCCCGAAAACCAGGTGATTTATTTACATCGAATTAAGATCGAAAAGTAAAAAAATCTAAGATCAGTTCACGCGTCGTCCAATCACCCCTCGGTCAAATCAACGTGATCAGACGTTCGTTGCCACGGCTTTTCGCGGCCCCCGCATAGGGTTACATTTTTAATGTGAACGCGGTGTAATGCGTTTGCAATCCTTAGCCCATCTTATTCATCGCATGGCAGGGATTCGCGAACGGACATGGCGCAAACATATGGAATCGTTCAGTGATTGGTTGCTTACACCCACACCGAACGC
>CAIXEA010000065.1 GCA_903918315.1 uncultured Acetobacteraceae bacterium
AAACTCAAACGGTTCAAGCGGGTCGCTATGCGCTGTGAGAAGACCAAGCGAAACTACGAGGCATTCGTGTCATTGGCCTGTGTGTTTGTCTTGATCAAATCCGTCCACACGGCCTAGAAGTCCCTTTGTTTGGCTTGCGAATTTTCGTTTCCACGATGTGTGAACACGGTAGGGACAAGCCGCGCCAAGACGAAGGCGGCATGGGTGAACGGTCTCGCCGGTTGATATAACCGGTAACGCTCTATTGGGCGCGCGGGTCCAGCGCATCGCGCAACCCGTCACCCACCAGGTTGAACGACAGCACGCACAGGAAGATCGCCAGGCCGGGAAACACCGCTAACCAGGGCGCCTGGCTGAGAAAGCGGTGCGCCGCGTTCAGCATCGAGCCCCAGGACGGATCGGGCGGCTGCTGACCCAGGCCCAGGAAGGACAGCGACGCTTCGGCGATGATCGCCGCCGCGATCGCCAGCGTCCCCTGCACCAGCACCGGCGGCACGATATTCGGCAGGATATGCCGCACCGCCACCCGGAACGGGGTGGTGCCGACGGTGCGCGCGGCGTCGATATAGTCCAGGGACGCGACCTCCAGCGTCGCGGCGCGGGCCACGCGCATGAAGCGCGGCGCGGTGCTGACGCCGATGGCGATCATCGCATTGGTCAGATTGGGGCCGAGAAACGCCGCCAGCGCGATCGCCAGAATCAGGGACGGGCAGGCCAGAATGGCATCCGTGACCCGGCTGAGCAGCGCGTCCGTCCACCCGCCGGCGAATCCCGACAGTACCCCCGCCGGCACCCCGATCCCCGCCGCGATCATGACCGAGATCACGCCGGCCAGCATGCTGGCGCGGGCGCCGTAAATCACGCGCGACAGCACGTCCCGCCCGTTTTCGTCCGTGCCCATCCAATGCGCCCAGGACGGCGCCTTGCGGATGGCGGACCAGGAGGTCGCGACGGGGTCATAGGGCGCGACCAGGGGGGCGAAGACCGCACCGGCCACGAACAGCACGATCACTGCCAGCCCCACGACCGCGATGGGTCTGCGCAGGAAGCGGCGTGCGACCAGGACCCCGGGATGGCGGGCGCTCATGACCGCCGCAGCCTCGGGTTGATCACCACATACAGCAGGTCCGCCGCCAGATTGAGCATCACGAACAGGAAGGCCGTCACCAGAACCACGCCCTGCACCACCGGGAAATCGCGGTTGAACACGGCATCGACCGTCATCTTGCCGAAGCCGGGGATGCTGAACACCTGCTCGGTCAGCACCGCGCCCGACAGCAGCGCTCCCAGTTCCAGCGCGCCCAGGGTCACCACCGGCATCAGCGCGTTGCGCAGCGCGTGGCGGGTCAGGACGTGCCAGTTGGACAGACCCTTGGCACGGGCGGTGCGGATATAATCCTGATCGAGGGCGCTGAGCATCGCGCTGCGGGTGTGGCGCATCAGCACGGCGGCGATGGCATTGCCCAGCACGAAGGCGGGCATGATGGTGGTTGCCAGCGACTGGTGCCAATCCTCCTGCAAGGGCACGAAGCCCGAGGGCGGCAGCCAGCCGAGATTCACCGAAAACAGCAGGATCATCATGATCCCCAGCCAGAAATTCGGGGTCGACAGACCGGCCAGGCCCACAGCATTGGCGACATAATCCCAGAACCGGTTGCGGTACACCGCCGCCACGATCCCACTGGGCACGCCGATGGCCACGGCGATCAGGAAGGCCATGCCGCCGAGTTGCAGCGTCACCGGCAGCTTCTGCATCACCAGGGCCGCCACCGGCTGGCGGATATGCCAGGAAAATCCCAGATCTCCGTGCAGCACGTTGCCGATCCAATGGAAATACTGAAGGGGCAGGGAACGATCGAGCCAGAGCTCGGCCCGGATCTGCGCCAGCACCCGGGGATCGCCGCGCTCCTCCCCGGCCAGGACCATGGCGGGATCGCCGGGCATGAGCTGCTGCAGGCAAAACACCAGCACGGACACCAGCAGCATGGTGGGCACGATCTGGGCGATGCGGCCGACGATGTTGGATTTCATGGGGCGGGCGCTATTTCCCCATCTCCAGCCCTTGCAGCCGGATCAGCCCGTCCGGCACCGGGCGGAATCCGGTCAGCTTCGCGGAATGGCCGACGATATTGACGGGCGTGTACAGATACAGCAGCGGCAGGTCCTTCCGCTCCTGCTGCCAGAGCTGCGCGTAGAGCGCCCGGCGTTCGGCGACGTCGGAGGTCAGGCGCGCCTGATCCAGCGCCTCATCCACCGCCTGGTTGGAATAATGCCCGTCGTTCTGCCCCGCCCCGCTATGCATGAACGCATAAAGGTTCCCATCCGGATCGGCGCGCCCGGACCAGCCGATCTGATAGGATTCGAAGTTGCCTTGCGCGGCGGCTGTGAGGGAGGCGGCGAATTCGATCAGGTTGATCTTCAGATCGAATCCGGCCTCTTTGACCATCGCCTGCATGACCTCGGCCAACTGCGCCTGATCCGGCTGATTGGGCACGTTGATCGACACCGCGATCGGGGTTGGCACGCCCGATTGCGCGACCAGCGCCTTGGCGCGCGCCAGATCGCGCCCGGGAGGCGGGATTTCCGGCACATAAAACGGCGACGCCGGGGAGACGCCCTGCGCGTTCGGCGCGAACAGGCCGTTGAACACGACGTCGATCAGGGCCTTGCGGTCGATCGCGGCCTCAAACGCCTGACGCAGCAAGGCGTTCTGGCCGATGGCGGATTTGGCGCGCTCGCCATTGCCGAGGTTGAACGTGATTCCGAGATAGCCCAGTCCCGGGGAGGTGACGATGCGCAGTTTGGCATCGCCCTTCACCGTGGCGACGTCGGTGGGCAGGATATATTCCGCCAGATCCACCGAGCCGGTCCGCAGATTGGCCACCGTGACGGCGGGGTCGGTCATCGGCTGGTAGATCACCTTGTCGAAATGGATCTTCGCCGCGTCCCAATAGCCGGGGAAGCGGGTCAGCACGATGCGGTCCTGCGCCACGCGCTCGGTGAACATGAACGGGCCGGAGCAGATCGGGTGCTGGCCGAAATCCTTGCCCGCGGCCTCGGTCGCTTTCGGTGGCAGGATCATGCCGGCGCGGTCGGATAATTGCGCCAGCAAGGGGGAGGACGGGGCTTTCAGCACCAGCCGCACGGTCATGGGATCGACGATCTCCACCCGATCGACGCTGCTGAGTTCGGCGCGGCGGAAGCTGCCTTGCAAGGTCATATGGCGTTCGAGGGAATATTTGACCGCGTCCGCGTCCAGCTTCTCCCCATTATGGAAGGTCACGCCGGGGCGCAGATGCAGAACCAGCGTTTTCGGGTCCGCCCATTCGTAGCCGGTGGCGAGCTGCGGCACGATTTCCAGCTTTTCGTTGACGTCGAACAGCTTGTCGCAGAGCCCGGCGAAGACGATGCGCCCGACATAGGTGCGGGTCAGGGTGGGGTCGAGGACGTCGGTGTCCTGACGCAGCGCGATGCGCAGGGTTTGCGCCTGGGTGGTCACGCTGGCGAAAGCGAGGAAACTGGCGGCGGTGAGCAGCAGGCGGCGCATCAGGGACTCCCGGATCGGATGCTCGAGTGTGGGCGGGCGGCCGAACCCGGTGCAAGTGGGATTATTGAATGGTCCCACGATCGCGCTCGATCGCGGCGTTGATGACGGTCCGGTCGAACACGCCGGACGGGCTGTCGGCGCCGGGCAGGAAGCGGCGGAAGACCGCGAAGCGTTCCAGGCTGACGGCGTGCAGGCGGCGCAGCTCGCGCAGCGGGTCGGGATGGTCGTCGGCGCGGATGTCCAGATCGGGATAGGGGTCGCGGGTGGCGACTTTCAGCGCCGCGGACTGCTTGCCGCGCTTGTCACCGCCGGCGGTCTCCCCCGCCTCCAGTGCCGTCAGCAGCCGTTCGGCCATGCTGCCGCCGGCGGTTGTGAAGGCGGCCAGGGTCTGCTCGACCACAGCGGGGCCGGCCAGCATGTTGCCGGCGACCGACACATCAATTCCGCGGACGCTGCCACACCAGGTCACGCAGGCCTCCCCGGTGAAGGCGGCGATGCGGCCCCCGGCATCGATGATATGCAGCTGGCGGTGAGCCCGCCCGGCATCGGCGGCGGTCAGGGCCTGGATCACCGCCTCGGGCGCTTCGCCGACGCGCAGGCGCGGCAGGCCATGGATGGCATACATCGGGTTGATCAGCGCCTGCGTCGCCATGGCGCCAACCCCGCCCTCGACAGCGATGGCCAGGGCCCCCACGGCGAAGAACCGGGTGGCGACGGCGGCGCCCAGCGTCCCGGTGGCGGGGTCACGGGCGAGGATGGACCAGGTCATGCGGGGGGTCTCCTGGGGTTGGGTTCGTGATGGGGCCGGTTCGCGGTCGCGGGGCGCGCGCGAGTCCGATTTGACCACGGATGAACACCGATGAATACGGATCAACCCGGATCGATTGGGGGCAGCCCCCGACTCGCCAACCGCCGTTACACTGGCGCGATGCGTGCCACCGCCCCCATCGAGACTGACATCCTCCTCCTCGGCGCGGGCCATGCGCATCTGGAGGTGCTGCGCCGCTTCGCCATGCGGCCCGAGCCGGGCGTGCGCCTGACCTTGGTCGGGCGGGAGCCACAGACACCTTATTCCGGCATGCTGCCCGGGCTGATCCGCGGCGAATATCGCTTCGAGGAGGCGCATATCGATCTCGCCCCTCTGGCCGCCGCGGCCGGCGCCCGGCTGATCCTGGCCGAGGCATGCGGCATCGATCTCGCCGGGCGCATGCTGCGGGTCGGTGGGCGGCCGGATATCCCGTTCGATCTGCTCTCGGTCGATATCGGCGGGACGCCCGCGATGCCGCCGGGCGGGGGCATCGCGGTCAAACCCATCGGCCGCTTTCTGGAGCAGTTGCGCGCCCTTGAAGCCGCCGTCGCGCCGGGTGCCCGCATCGCGGTCGTCGGCGGCGGTCCGGGCGGGGTGGAGCTGGCCCTGGCCCTGGCGCATCGCTTCGCGGGTTCGCCCAAGGGGGACGCGCCGGGCGTGGTGCTGGTGTCATCCAGTGCCGTGCCCCTTCCTGGCGCTCCGGCGGCGGCGCGGCGCGCGGCCCGGGCGGCCCTGCTCGATGCCGGTGTGGCCCTGGTCTCGGGCGTTACGGCCGGCGCTTTCGCGGACGGGCATCTGCCGCTGTCGGATGGCAGCGCGCTGGAGGTCACGGCCGCGCTCTGGGCCACGGGGGTGGTGGCGGCGCCGTTCCTCGCGGAATCGGGGCTGGACTGCGACGCGGCCGGCTGCATCCGGGTCGATGCCTGCCTGCGTGCCACCAGCCATGACTTCGTATTCGCCGCCGGCGATTGCGCCGCGCTGGGGCGTCCGAAATCGGGCGTCTGGGCCGTGCGGGCGGGCGGGCCTTTGGCCGAAAACCTGCGGCGCGCGGCGCGGGGCAAGCCGTTGCGGCCCTGGAAACCGCAGCGGGACGCCTTGGCGATCCTGGGCCTCGGCGGCGGGCGGGCGGTGGCCTGGCGCAACCGCGTCGCGGTCGCGGGAACCCTGGTCTGGCGCTGGAAGGACTGGATCGACCGCCGTTGGATGCGGATGTACAATGAGATGAAAATGCCGGCGGACCCCGCCGATCCCATGCGCTGCGGCGGCTGCGGCGCCAAGGTGGGGGCGGAGGTGCTGGCCGCCGCGCTGGACGCGCTGCCGCGCCCCCGGTCCGGCGATCTGCTGGATCAGATGGACGCACGCGACGACGCCGCCATCACCCGCCCCCCGGCCGGGCAGGTGCTGGTGCAGTCGGTCGATCATTTCCGGGCCTTCCTGGATGATCCCTATGTCTTCGGCCAGGTCGCGGCGGCGCATGCGCTGTCGGATATCCATGCCATGGGCGCGCGCCCCTGGTCTGCCTTGGCGATCGCGTCCGTGCCCTATGCCTCCGGCGCGAAGATGCGGGCGGAGCTGACAGCGATGCTGCTTGGCGCGACCGAGGTGCTGCGCGCCGATGGCTGTGACCTCATCGGCGGACACAGCGCGGAGGCGACGGAGGCCGCGCTCGGCTTCGCGGTGACCGGGCTGGCTGATCCGGGGAAGCTGCTGCGGAAATCGGGGTTGCTTGTGGGGGATTATCTCATCCTCACCAAACCGCTGGGCACCGGGGTGGTGCTGGCCGGGCATATGCGCGGCCTGACCAAGGCGGCCTGGCTGCAGGCGGCGATTGCCTCCATGCGGGTGACCAACGCGGCGGCGGCGCGGGTTTTGCGGGCGCATCGGGTGCGGGCCTGCACGGATGTCACGGGGTTCGGGCTGGCCGGGCATCTGACGGAAATGCTGACAGCGTCGCGCCTGAGCGCGGTGCTTTGGCCGGAGCTGGTGCCGGTGCTGCCAGGGGCCCTGGCGCTCGCGGGGCAGGGGATCGCGAGCACGCTGGCCCCGGACAACGCGCGGGCGCTGCCCGGTGGGGACGGTTCGCCGGAGGCGGCGCTCCTGGTGGATCCGCAGACCTCCGGTGGCTTACTGGCCGGAGTCGCGCCGGATCGGGCCGAGGCCTGCCTGTCCGCGCTGCTGGCGGCGGGGATGACCGCCGCGATCATCGGCGCGATCGAACCGGCGGGCGCAACCGCGATCCGGCTTGAAGCGCTCGAAGCCCCCCACGATCCGTCATAGCCCGGCTTGTCCCTATTGGATTCACACGTCGCGGCAACGATTTTTGCCGGCGCTGCTCTACACCGTCATGGCCCGGCTTGTCCGGGCTACCTATCGCGGCACTATGCGGGCGGCGGTGGCCCGGAC
>CAIXEA010000066.1 GCA_903918315.1 uncultured Acetobacteraceae bacterium
CAAAAAAAAGGGCGGTGCCCGCAGGCACCGCCAAGTTTAGGGAGGAAACGTCCAAGAAAGCAGCGCGCCTAAGCAGCGCCGCTAGGATTGTTATGCCACATCGATTGTATGCATGCAAGTGAGATTGTGCGCCGCACCAAATTTATTTGCCCGATCTGAGGCAGTGGTCAAAATCGAGGCAGCGGTGCCGCGGGCACAAAAAAAAGGGCGGTGCCCGCAGGCACCGCCAAGTTTAGGGAGGAAACGTCCAAGAAAGCAGCGCGCCTAAGCAGCGCCGCTGAAAAAAACATGTCACATAGATTGTATGTGTGCAAGCGAATTGGTGCATCGCACCATTGCGAAAACCAGCTAGCTGCCGCTAACCGCCTGAACACATTTGCGCATGACCGAGGGCAGCGCCGCTTCATCCAGCCGATCCTGGGGAAGGATCAGGCCGGACGCTGGAAGGGAGGCGGTGGTCGCCGCGAAGAGATCAAGAATCAGCTCAAAATGTGTGAACCCATGCCGGACCTGCCCCGCCGAACGCCAATTCGCCGTGGCCGGCGCGTGGGCCATCGATTCCTCTGGTGACCAGGGCGAGTCGCGCCAGGGTGTCCCCGGCAGCTCCGTCATGCCGCCGAGCAGCCCGGATGGCGGCCGTTGGCGCAACAGCACGTGCCCCTGGCGGTCGGTCAGCCAGAAATGCACCCCGTAGCGGACAGGACGGGCTTTCTTGGGGGCTTTGCGGGGCAAGGATGCCGCGATCCCGGCCTGGCGCGCGGCGCAATGATCCATCCAGGGGCATACCGCGCAGCCGGGGGCGGCCGGGGTGCAGATCGTAGCCCCAAGATCGAACAGGGCCTGGGTAAAGTCGCTGGGCCGGGCGCGGGCATCGGGATCATCGCCCAACCTGTCGGCGGCCGCGCGGACGGCGGGTTTGGCGGCGGGCAGGGGGGATTCGATCGCAAACAGGCGCGCCGTGACCCGTTCCACATTGCCGTCCACCGGTACCGTCGGCACGCCGAAGGCGATGGATGCTATGGCGGAGGCGGTGTAGACGCCAATCCCCGGCAAGGCCCGAAGCGCTGCGAGATCGGGCGGAAATCCTCCGATTTCGGTGACCTGCCGCGCGCAGGCATGCAGGTTCCGGGCCCGTGCGTAGTAGCCCAGACCAGCCCAGGCGGACAGCACATCGTCCAACGGCGCCGCCGCCAGATCCGTCACTGTCGGGTACCGGCTTACGAAGCGTTCATAATACGGTATGACCGCCGTGACGGTGGTCTGTTGTAGCATGATTTCGCTCAGCCAGACCCGGTAAGGGTCCATCGTCGACCCTGGTGGCGCGCGCCAGGGCAAATGGCGGCGGTGACGGTCGTACCAGCGCAGCAGCGACTCGGCGGGGGCTATGGTGAGTAAGGACACATCCAGGGATATGGAAGGCGACGCACGCTTCGTCTATGGCCCGCGGGCCGTGGGCACGATTGTTCCCATCCTGACCCGGGAAGCGTTTCGCAAACGCTCCCCCGCGGCGGCGCAGCTCATGATGGACTGGGCGCTGGTCGTCGGCCCCGAACTGGCCCGTGTCACCACCCCGAAACGCCTGACCCGCAACACCCTGACCATCGGCTGCGCTGGCCCCGTCGCGATGGAGTTGCAGTACCTGTCCGCCGAATTGATCAACCGCATCAACGCCCATCTGGGGTCTGCCGTCGTTTCCCACCTGAAATTCCAACAGGTCTCCATCGATGTCCCCGCGGTGCTGAAGCCCGTGGCGATCGCTCCGGCGGTCGTCGCGGCGGCCGAGGCCGCCGTGGCCGGCATGGCGGAAGGAGATTTGCGGACCGCGCTTGCCGCCTTGGGCCGGGCAGTCCTGGCTGGTAAAACCCCCTCGACATCACCACGCTCCAACCGCTAAACACTACATATAGAGGTTTCAATGCTCACTTCCCGCCGTACACTACTATCTGTTGTGGCTGCGTCCACAGTCCTGACCCCTGTCATGGCACGGGCGGAGGACCTGACGCGCACCGAGCGATCATTCGGCAGCGCCGACGCGAAGACCACTGTGATCGAATGCTTCTCGCTGACCTGCACGCATTGCGCGGCTTTTGCGAAAGGCACGCTGCCGGAGGTCAAGAAACAGCTGATCGAAACCGGCAAGGTCCGTTGGGTGCTGCAGGATTTCCCGCTGAACCAGGTCGACCTCACCGCATTCATGGTTTCGCGCTACCTGCCGCCGGATCGCTTCCCGGCCTTCGCGGAAGCGCTGCTCGCCACACAGGACCGCTGGGCCTTCGCGCGCGGCGTGAATTCCAATGATGAGCTGTTCAAGATGGCGGCGCTGGCCGGCATGAGCAAAGCCACCTTCGACAAGGCCGTTGCCGACGACGACCTGAAGAAATGGATCATCGCGGAGGAAAAGAAAGTCGGCGAACGCTGGTCCGTCGATTCAACCCCGACATTCATCATCAATGGCGAGAAGCATGTCGGTGGGATGGACTTCAACACCTTCCGTCAGCTGATCCCGGAAAGCTGAAAGGGAGCCCGCGTTGCCGGTCAGTTTTCGCCGCCTCAGCATCGCCGGCTTCAAAAGCTTCGCGGAGCCGACGAATGTCGAAATCCTGTCCGGTCTGACAGGGATCGTCGGACCGAACGGCTGCGGCAAGTCCAACGTGGTCGAGGCGTTGCGCTGGGCGATGGGCGAGTCCAGCGCCCGCAATTTGCGCGGCAGCGATATGGACGACGTGATCTTCGCCGGCACGACCGCGCGCAAGTCCCGCGACTCCGCCGAAGTGACGCTGCTGCTGGAGGAAACCAAGGGGACCGCGCCGCCCCCCTTCGGCGATGAACCGGCGCTGTCGATCAGCCGGCGGCTCGAACGAGGCGGCGGCTCGTCGTACCGCGTCAATGGCAAGGAGGCGCGGGCCCGCGACGTTCAGACGCTGTTCGCCGATCTGGCCTCCGGCGCGCGGGCTTCGGCGATGGTGAGCCAGGGCCGGGTGGGAACCCTTGTCAGCGCCCGCCCCGAAGATCGGCGGGTGGTGCTGGAAGAAGCAGCCGGGATCACCGGATTGCATGCGCGGCGCCGTGAAGCCGAAATCAAGCTACGGGCGGCCGAGGCCAATCTGGCCCGCGCGGAGGACACGCGCGCTCAGCTCGATCAGCAGCTCAATGCGCTGAAGCGCCAGGCGCGCCAGGCCCACCGTTTTCGCAACATATCCGATCTGATCCGGCAGGCCGATGCGGAACTGCTGTCCATTCAACGCGCCCGCACTGAAAGTGCCCGCGGCGCAACCGCCGCCGCGCTGGCCGTCGCCCAGGATGCGGTTGAACGGGCGTCGCGGGCCGCGGCGGATGCCATGGAGCGGGCTGCTGCCGCCACGGATGCCTTGCCGCCGCTGCGCGCCGCGGAATCCGATACACGCACCAGCCTGGAACGCCACCGCGTCGCGCAGGAGCAGATCGCGGCGGACGAACAGCGCGCCCGGGCGGCCTTGGCCGACTCCGGCCGCCGATTGGGGCAGCTACGCCAGGACCTGACCCACGCGGAACAGTTGCAACGCGACGCCGCCGCCGCGCAGCAACGCCTGGTGGCAGAAGATGCAGGCCTGGAAACGGCCTCCCTCGGCGAAGATGACCGCCTCGCCGCGGCGGAGGCGGACGTTCTGGTGGAAGCGGAGACCACGCGGGAGGCTGACGCGGCGGCCAATCGGGCGACCGAAGCGGCGGCGGCGGCGAATGCGACCGCGACCGCCGCGACCCAGATGCTGCAACAGGCCGAACAACGGGCCCGCCGCGCGCAGGAGCAGTTGCAGCGGATTCGCGAGGAGCATGCCCGCCTCAGCGCGCAGCAGATCGACCCCGCACTTTTGACCCGCGCGGAAACCGAGGCAGCCGCGGCCGAAACAGGCATCGCCCAGGCGCGCGCGGCGTTGGACCAGGCGGAGCAGGCCCGCCTCACCACCAGTTCAGCGCTGCTGACAACGCGGGAGGCGATGGTGGCCGCGGAGGCCGCGCGGTCCCGCCTGGCCGCGGAATCCCAGGCTTTGGCGGACGTGCTGGCGGTCAAGGATGGCGAACGCTGGCCTCCGATGGTTGACTCGCTGACCGTGCCCGCCGGTTTGGAAGCCGCTCTTGGCGCGGTTTTGGGGGAGGAGCTGACCTCGGCCCTGAACCCGGGCGCACCGCGCCATTGGCGGGAGCTGCCGCCGTTCGATCCCGTGCCCGCCTTGCCCGGCGGGGCGGTCGCGTTTAGCACGCTGGTGCAGGGACCGCCCGTGCTGAGCCGCGCTTTGTCGCAAATCGGCCTGGTCGATGATGACCATGTCGGCGCCGCCGCGCAGGCGGCGTTGGCACCGGGACAGGTGCTGGTTTCCCGCGCCGGGGCGATCTGGCGTTGGGACGGCTACACCATCCGCGCCGGCACGCCGACCGCCGCGGCGGTGCGGCTGCGTCAGCGCAACCGGTTGGCGGACCTGCGGACTCAGCTCGCGGCGGCGGAACAGAAGGCCGCCACCGCCCGAGAGGCGCGGGTCAGCGCCGAGGCCACCGCGCGGGCCGCCGACAGCGCGGAACAACAGGCCCGTCTGGCGCGGCGGGAGGCGGAGCAGCGGCTGGAACGGGCGCGCGCGGCCCTGGCGGGGCTGCGCAATCAGGCGGCGACCGCGACCTCCCGCTTGATCGCCTCGACGGAGCAACTGGCGCGGATTCAACCCGAGCATGACGAAGCCATCGCCGCTTTGACCCAGGCCCGCGCCGCGCAGGCGGCCCTGCCGGATATCGCGGCCTTGCGGGCTACCGTTGATCGGGCGCGCGGCGCGCTCGGCACTGCCCGACAGCGTGAGGCTTCGGCCCGCAGTGCCCGTGATGCCCTGGTTCGCGAACACGCCGCCCGAACCCAGCGCCGCCGCGTGATCGCCGCCGAACGGATTGGCTGGTCCGAACGGGCGCGGGACTCGCTCGGCCGGGTCACGGATCTCGCTGCCCGCCGCGCCGAAGCCGAAGCGGAGCATGCCGTTCTGGAGGCTGCGCCGGCCAAGGTCGCGGCGCAACGGGCGGCGGCGCTGGAAGCGCTGACCGAAGCGGAAGCCGGCCATCGCCGTGCCGCGGCCGCGCTGAACGCCGCCCTGGCGCAGGCGGCGGAAGCGGATCGTGCCGCGCGTGCGGCCGAAGCCGCGCTGTCCGCCCAGCGGGAGGACAAGGTCCGCGCGGAGGCCGCGGTTGAGCAGGCGAATCATGCCTGGGGTACCGTCGCCGAACGCATCCTCGAACGGTTGGGTGTCAGCGCCGAACTGCCGGAACCCCCCGCTGATCTGAGCGCGGAAAACGAGGATCGGGTGCGCAAGCGGTTGGAGAAGCTGCAGCGGGAACGCGATGAGGTCGGGCCCGTCAACCTGCTGGCGGATGTCGAATCCGAAGCGGTCGAGAAACAAATATCCATCCTCGAAACCGAACGGGCGGAAATCCAGACCGCCATCGCCAAACTGCGTGGCTCCATCGGCCACCTGAACCGCGAAGGGCGGGAGAAGCTGCAGACGGTCTTCCAGGAGGTGGATCGAAACTTCCAACAACTGTTCACCCGCATGTTCAACGGTGGCCGGGCCCATCTGGCCATGGTGGGATCGGACGATCCGTTGGAAGCCGGTCTCGAAATCTACGCCCAGCCGCCGGGTAAAAAGCTCACATCGCTGTCGCTGCTGTCGGGCGGGGAACAGGCGCTGACCGCTTTGTCCCTGATTTTCGCGGTGTTCCGCTGCAACCCCGCCCCGGTCTGCGTGCTGGATGAGGTGGACGCGCCGCTGGATGACGCCAATGTCGGGCGTTTCTGTTTGCTGCTGGAAGACATGGTGAAGGAGACCGGCACACGCTTCCTGGTGGTGACCCATCACCCGCAGACGATGGCGCGCATGGATCGCCTCTATGGCGTCACCATGCAGGAACGCGGCGTGTCACGCCTGCTGTCGGTCGATCTCGCCCGGGCGACGGAGATGGTGGATCCGCCCCGGATGGCCGCGGAGTAGTGCCTCCCACCCCATAGGCTGATAGGGTGGGGCATGCTCCGTCGCTTCGAACGCCTGCTCGAGCCCACCGCGCCACTGCCGGAGCCGCCGCCGAATGCGGGGCTGGTCCGGTTCTGCTGGCATTTCATCCGTCAGGCCAAGGGGCCCACGGCCGCTTTGTTCCTGGGCGGCGGCGTGATCGCGGTACTCGACATGATGATCCCGACCTTTCTTGGCCGGGTGGTCACGCTGATCTCCTCCCACGCGCCGGAGACGCTGCTGGCCGAGGCCTGGCCACAGTTGCTGACCATGGGGCTGGTGCTGCTGGTGCTGCGGCCGTCCGGCTTCATGTTCCATGCCATCCTGGTCAATCAGGTGATCAACCCGAACCTGACCAACCTCATCCGCTGGCAGAACCACTGGCATGTGGTACGGCAGAGCTGGACCTATTTCCAGAACGACTTCGCCGGGCGCATCGCCAACCGGGTGATGCAGACCGGTCCCTCAATGCGGGAGGGGCTGGTGCTGGCCTTCGACGCCGCCTGGTACATCCTGGTCTATGGCACCAGCGCCGTGCTGCTGCTGGCGTCGCTGAACTGGCTTCTGGCGATGCCGATGCTGCTCTGGTTCGCCTGCTACGCGACCATGCTGCGCTATTTCGTGCCGCGCCTGCGCGACCGGTCGCGCGCGATGTCGGAAAAGCGATCGACCCTGATTGGCCGCGTGGTCGATAGCTACACCAATATCCTGACCGTCAAACTCTTCGCTCGTGCCAAGGACGAGGACGCCTTCGTGCGGGAGGCGATCGACGAGCATACCGGCGCATCCCGCGACCAATCGCGCATGATGTCGGCCTATTCGATCACGCTGACCTTCATGAACGCCTCCTTGCTGGTGTCCACCGCCACCTTGGCCATTTGGCAATGGAGCCTGGGGCATATCTCCGTCGGCACCGTCGCCACCGCCATTCCTTTGGCCTGGCAGCTCAATAACATCGCCGGCTGGGTGGCGCGCAGCATCACCAGCATCTTTGAGAATATCGGCACGGTGCAGGATGGCATGCGCTCCATCGATGGGCCGCGGCTGGTGCCCGACCCGCCGGGGGCGGCCGAGCTACGGGTCACCGGCGGGGAAATCCGGTTTGAGCACCTGCATTTCGATTACGGCCGGCTGGCGCGGCCGGTGTCGGTGCTGCACGGTATCGATCTGGTCATCGCGCCCGGCGAACGGGTGGGGCTGATCGGCCCCTCCGGCGCCGGAAAATCGACGCTGGTGAACCTGCTGCTGCATTTCTACGAGCCATCCCAGGGCCGCATCCTGATCGACGGCCAGGACATCGCCGGCGTGACCCAGGAAAGCTTGCGCACCCAGATCGGCATGGTGACGCAGGATACGTCGCTGCTGCACCGCTCCATCCGGGAGAATATCAGCTACGGCCGGCCCGACGCGACGGAGGCGATGATCGAAAGCGCCGCCCGCCGGGCCGAGGCGCACGACTTCATCATGGGGCTGGAGGATTGGCACGAACGCCACGGCTACGACGCGCATGTGGGGGAGCGCGGGGTGAAACTGTCCGGCGGCCAGCGCCAGCGCATCGCTCTGGCGCGGGTGATCCTGAAGGATGCGCCGATCCTGGTGCTGGATGAGGCGACGTCGGCGCTGGATTCGGAGGTGGAGGCGGCGATCCAGGGGCAGCTGGACGGGTTGATGGAGGGCCGCACCGTGATCGCCATCGCGCACCGCCTGTCCACCATCGCGCGGATGGATCGTCTGGTGATTCTGGATGCGGGGCGGGTGGTCGAGGTTGGATCGCACCAGGAACTGCTGGCAGCGGACGGGGTCTATGCGCGGCTATGGCGGCGGCAGTCGGG
Organism: uncultured Acetobacteraceae bacterium; assembly: GCA_903918315.1. Lineage (GTDB taxonomy): Bacteria > Pseudomonadota > Alphaproteobacteria > Acetobacterales > Acetobacteraceae > Rhodopila. Next base: position 7,850 of record CAIXEA010000066.1, read on the forward strand.
CGGGTTTGAGACGGCTTCGGTTTGAGGGGTCTCCGACAGGCGCCGAATCAGTCGGTGGTCAATGCTGCGGACGATGCATTGACCCCTGGGTGGTGCAGCTTTGATCAAATGCCATCTCACCGGAAATCCCGCGTCGGCACCCGGATTCCCCGCGCCGACCCAACATGGATATCGCGTGCCGCCACGCCCTCCATCCCGTGATCGCCCACGCTGTGCAGCATCGCCGACAGGTCGGTCAGCTCGTCGGCGATCACATGGATCACGCCGCTCTCGCTCTGCATTGTCCCCCGGCAACCAAGCATGGTCGCTGACAGGATCAGCCGCCGCTGGCGTTCGAAGACGGAGGGCCAGACGATCAGATTGGCATGGCCGGTCTCATCCTCGATCGTGACGAACAGCACGCCGCGGGCGCTGCCGGGGCGTTGGCGCACCAGCACGATGCCGGCGACGCTCAGGCGCTTGCCGTCGCGTAATCCCGCCAGATCGCCGCAGCGCACGATCCCGCGCCCGGCCAGATCGGTACGGAGGAAAGACACGGGGTGGCGGCGCAGGCTCAGCCCGGTGGCGCGATAATCCTCCACCACCTCCCGCCCGTCGGTCATGGGCACCAGCGGCACGGGTGGATCGGATTCGACGGCATCCAGCCCGTCGAACAGAGGCAGCCGGGTGTCGGACAGACCGCGTATGGTCCAGAGTGCGGCACGGCGGGACAGGGGCTGTGCTGTTTCTTTCGTCCCCCGTTGCTGGGCCGGGTTTGCTGGGGATGCGTTTCGCGTGACCTTTTCAACACCGTCATGGCCCGTCCCGTCCGGGCCACCGCCGCGGCGCCATGACGGGGAGGATGTCGCTTTGTCCCTCTGCCAATTTCCGGTCCCGTGCTGTGTAAACGTGGCCGGGGCTGGCATGAGCCCATGAAATCCATCCGCCTCCGCCAGTCGTTCCAACCCCGCCACGGGGATTGCCGTGCGCCGGTGCACATCCTCGATCGTCCGATAAGGCCCGGTCTTCCGCGCCGCGATCAGTGTCTCGGCCAGGGGCGCCGACAGGCCCTGCACCATGCGCAGCCCCATGCGCACCGCCAGATAGCGGCCACGGCACGGCTCCAGCGTGCAATCCCAGTCCGACGCGTTGACGCAGACCGGCCGCACCTCCACCCCATGCAGCCTTGCATCGCGCACGATCTGCGCCGGGGCGTAGAAGCCCATCGGCTGGGCGTTCAGCAGCGCGGCGCAGAACACATCCGGGTGGTGGCATTTCAGCCAGGCCGAGGCATAGGCGATCAGCGCGAAACTCGCCGCGTGGCTTTCGGGGAAGCCGTAGCTGCCAAAGCCCTCAATCTGGGAGAAGGTGCGTTCCGCGAAGTCCCGCGTGTAGCCGCGTTCCACCATCCCCGTGATCATCTTGTCATGGAAATGATGCACCCCGCCGGTGAATTTGAAGGTCGCCATGCTGCGGCGCAACGCATCCGCCTCATCCGGGGTGAAGCCGGCGCAGACGATGGCGATCTGCATCGCCTGTTCCTGAAACAGCGGCACGCCCAGGGTCTTCTCCAGCACCCGGCGGAGTTCCGGGGTCGGGTAATCCACCGTCTCCAACCCCTCCCGCCGCCGCAGATAGGGATGCACCATATCCCCCTGGATCGGGCCCGGCCGGACGATCGCGACCTGGATGACGATGTCGTAGAAGGTGCGGGGCTTCAGCCGCGGCAGCATCGACATCTGGGCGCGGGATTCGATCTGAAACGTGCCCAGCGTGTCCGCCTTGCGGATCATCGCGTAGGTCGCGGGGTCCTCTGCCGGCACCCCGGCCAGATCGATCCGCAGCCCGCGATGCCGCGCCAGCAGATCGAAGCCCCGGCGCATGCAGCCGAGCATGCCCAGGCCCAGCACATCCACCTTCATGAAGCGCAGCGCGTCGATATCGTCCTTGTCCCATTCGATCACCTGCCGGTTCGCCATGCTCGCCGGCTCAATCGGCACCAGATCGTCCAGCCGATCCTGGGTCAGCACGAAGCCGCCGGGGTGCTGCGACAGATGCCGGGGGAACCCGATCAGGGTCTGGGCGAGGTCCAGGGTCAGCCGCAGGCGGCGATCCTGCATATTCAGGTTGAGTTCGGCGATGCGGTCTTCCGCCACGCCATCCTCATCGCCCCAGCGCGACATCTGCGCGGCCAGGACGCCCGTCACGTCCTCCGGTAGGCCCAACGCCTTGCCGACATCGCGTACCGCGCCCTTGCCGCGATAGCGGATGACGGTGGCGCAGAGGGCGGCGCGTTCGCGGCCATAGGTTTCGTAGATCCACTGGATCACTTCCTCCCGCCGTTCATGCTCAAAATCGACGTCGATATCCGGCGGTTCCTTGCGCGCGGTGCTCACGAACCGCTCGAACAGCAGGCCGGAGCGGACGGGGTCGATGGAGGTGATCCCCAGCACGAAGCAAATCGCGGAATTGGCCGCCGAACCCCGCCCCTGACAGAGGATCTGCCGCGACCGGGCGAAGCGGACGATGCTGTCGACGGTCAGGAAATAGGGCGCATAGTCCAGCGATGCGATCAGCCGCAGCTCGTGGTTGAGCTGTTTCGTCACGGCTTCGGGTATGCCATCGGGGTAGCGTATCGCCGCGCCCTCCCACGTCAGGCGTTCCAGCGTTTGTTGCGTGGTCAGGCCGGGGAAGCGGATTTCGTGCGGATACTGATATTGCAGCTCATCCAGCGAGAACCGGCAGCGATCCGCGATCTCGTTCGAACGGGCCAGCGCCTCCGGATAGGCTGTGAACAGCCGCGCCATTTCCGCCGGCGGCTTCAGGGCGCGATCGGCGGAGCGTTCCCGCTTGAAGCCGATATCGTCGATGGTTCGTGTTTCGCGGATGCAGGTCAGCACGTCCTGCAGAATACGCCGCCCCGGGGTGTGATAGAGCACGTCGCCGGTCACCACGGTGGGCACCTGCGCCGCCTGCGCCATATCGGCGATCTGGCGCAGCCGCACTGCGTCATTGGGGCGGCGGTGCAGCGTCAGGGCCACATAGGCACGGCCGGGAAAGGTCATACGCAATCGCCGCAGCGCGTCGGGGGAGGGGGTATCGCACAGAATCGCGATCAACCCCTCCGCCCCCGCTTCCAGATCCGCCCAGCGCAGATCGCACGCCCCCTTGCCGGCGCGGCTTTTTCCCAGCGTCAGCAACCGGCAGAGCCGGGACCAGGCGGCACGATCGGTGGGATAGACCAGCAGTGGCGGCGCATCGGTGAGGTCCAGCCGGCAGCCGGCGACCAGCCGCACCCCGGTTTCCCGGGACCGCACATGCGCCCGTACAATGCCCGCCAGCGTGTTCCGATCCGTGATCCCCAGCGCCTTGTGCCCGAGCATGGCGGCCTGGGCGAACAACTCATCGATCTGCGAAGCGCCGCGCAGGAAGGAGAAGGCCGAGGTGACCTGAAGCTCGGTATAGACTGGCATGGGTCATTTGTTCATATTTTGTTCTTTTATACAAGGGGGCACGACCGCCGTCTGACCTTGGGATGAACCAAGGTCAGACGGGCCGCGGGATCACGATGGATCGTCTCGTTTGTCTCAGGCCGGCGCGAATTCGATGTCCTGTGCGCCGTTCCACAGCACCATCTTGCCGAGCGGGGTCAGGTTCTCCAGCCCCTCATCGATGGTCAGGAAGTGGTTGCCCGCCAGTTGTCCCGCTTTGCTGGCGAACTGCACCGCGCCATAGCCCAGCAGGATCTCGGTCTCGCTGATCCCGCCGGGATAGAGCAGGATTTGACCCGGTGCCGGGTAGCTGGTGGCATTCTCGAAACCCAGGCCGAAATCGTAATCGCCGAGGGGAATCCAGCAGGCCTCACCGCTCCATCGCACATGGATGATGCGCTGGCGGTAGGGCAGCACCTGCCGGAAGGCAGCGCAGCTATAGGGGGCGTTGGCGTCTTCGAACCGGGCACCGAACGTGAAGGGGCCGGCGGTGATCCTGATGCGTTCCATGACCTGGAGTCCTAAGTCGTTCGAGGCCTGATCCTATCAGGGCCGCCGCTCTTCGCACACGCGGCAATCGTGTTTATGGTCAGTAAAACGTCCATACAGGGGGAAACAATGCGCTTCGGCCTGATTATCCGCGGCCAATACCCACAAGGCGACGACATGCGCGTCCGCCTCAAGGAAGACCTGGACGCCGCCGTCCGGGCGGAGCAGCTCGGCTATGACTGTATCGGCAAGGGCTCGCATTACAGCTCCCACCCCTTCCAGTACATCCAGCAGATCCCCTATCTCTGTCAGGTCGCGCTGCTGGCCCCGAAACTGCGCCTGATCCCGAGTGTGGTGCTGCTGCCCTTGCATTCGCCGCTGCACGTGGCGGAAGAACTCGCATCGCTCGATGTCATGTGCGATGGCAAAATGATCTTCGGCGCCGGCATCGGCTACCGCGAAGTCGAGTTCAACGCTTTCGGTACCACCACCAAACAGTCCGGTCCCCGGTTCGAGGAATGCCTGACCGCGGTCAAACGCCTCTGGACCGAGGATTTCGTGACCATGGAAGCCAGCTACTTCAAGCTGGACAACGCCAATTGCACCGTCCTTCCCATCCAAAAGCCGCTGCCACCCGTCTGGATCGGCGCCAATGCCAATGTCGGCATTCGCCGCGCCGCGCGCATGTCCGACGCCTGGATGATCAATCCGCACAACAAGATCGACACCATCGCCCAGCAGATGGAGGTCTATAAGCGCGCCCTCGATGACGCCGGCAAACCCTTCCCCGCCGAATTGCCGATGATGCGGGAATGTTTCGTGGCCCGATCCCGCGCGGAAGCGATCCGCCTCGCGCGGCCATCGCTGGAGGCCAAATACAAGGCCTACAAGGATTGGGGGCAGGACAAGGTCATGCCCACCGGCGATGCGTTCGGGGCCGATTTCGAAGACCTCATGAACGACCGTTTCCTGTTCGGCTCCCCGGCCGAAGTGGTGGAGCAGATCCTGGTCCTGAAACGCCGCTTCGGCGTCAACACCTTGATCCTGGGCATCCATTGGGTCGGCATGCCGGCCAGTCTGGCCATGGAACAGATGCAGTTGATCTCCGAAGAGGTGTTCCCGGCTGTGCGATCCGCCGGGTAAGTGTGCCCGCTCCGGCTTGACGCCGCCCCGGGGGGCGAGCGCACACTTGGGGACATCGGAGGGAAAGCGGTTCCATGAAAATCGGCGCGGTCATGTTTTTCACCACCTATTCCATGCAACCCGCCGCCTTGGCGCGGGAACTGGAGCAGCGCGGCTTCGAATCCCTCTGGGTGCCCGAGCACACGCATATCCCCGCGACGCGCAAGACTCCGTACCCTGCCGGCGGCCCAATGATCCGCCCGTACTACGATGTCTACGACCCGTTCCTGGCCCTCAACACCGCCGCCGCCGTCACCACCAACCTGCGTATCGGCACCGGCATCGCCTTGCTGACGCAGCGCGACCCGATCGTCACCGCCAAGATGGTTTCCACCATCGACCAACTGTCCAACGGCCGGTTTCTGTTCGGTGTCGGCAATGGCTGGAACCAGGATGAGATCGAAAATCACGGCACCGAATTCAAAACCCGCCACAAGCTGGCCCGCGAACGGCTGGAGGCGATGAAGGCCATCTGGACCAGCGATGAGCCCGAATACCACGGCGAGTTCGTCAATTTCGACAAAATGGCGCAATGGCCCAAGCCGGTGCAGCGGCCGCACCCGCCGATCATCGTGGGCGGGGCCTTTCCGTATGCGGCACGGCGGGCGATTGCTTATGGCAACGGCTGGATTCCGCGCGCCGACCGGCTGGAAAAGGGTGGTGTCGGTGCGTTGATAGAACAGTTCCGCGGCATGGCGAAAGAAGCCGGGCGCGATCCGACATCGTTGCCGATCACGATTTTTCGTACGCCGGATAATGTGGAGCAGCTGCGTTACTGCCAATCGATCGATGTCGATCAGATCGTCTTCAGCCTGCCAGCGGAGAAGGAAGATAAGATCCTGCCCATCCTTGATCGCTGGACCGCGCTGAAGAAGGAACTGGAGGGGTGAGCGCGATCAAACTCGGCTACCTCCTTCCCACCCGTGAACAGATCATGGAGGGCCGGCCGGAAACCGGCCCCATGCTGGAACTCGCGACCTGGGCCGAGGCGATGGGCTTCGACTCCATCTGGGTGGGCGATTCCCTGCTCGCCCGGCCGCGGCATGAACCGCTGACCCTGCTGGCCGGCGTCGCCGGGCGGGTGCCGCGGGTGCAAATCGGCACCGCTGTTTTACTGCCGGCCCTGCGTAATCCCGTGCTGCTGGCGCATCAGGTGGCGACGCTCGATCAGGTCAGCGAGGGGCGGCTGATCCTCGGTGTCGGCATCGCAGCCGATCGGCCCAATATCAGGGCGGAGTTCACGGCGGCGGGCGTGCCGTTCGAAAAGCGCGTGGGGCGCATGATGGAGGGGCTGCGCCTCTGCAAGGCCCTGTGGTCCGGCCAGCCCGTCGATTGGGACGGGCGCTGGCAGGTGAGCCAGGGGGTTCTGGCGCCCGTGCCGTACCGCCCGGAGGGGCCGCCCTTGTGGATCGGGGGCAATCTTCAGGCCAGTCTGGAACGGGCCGGGAAGTCCTTCGACGGCTGGTTCCCCATCGCGCCGTCACCAGACCTGTTCGCGACCCAATGGGCCGAGATCAGACAGGCCGCGCGCGAGGCCGGCCGGGATGCCGCGCGCATGACCGGCGCCATGTACCTCACTGTCGCCATCCATGAGAACCCGCAGCGGGCCGATGATCGACTGAACGCGTTTCTGGAGGAATATTACGGCGAACCCGCCGCCCGCAGCCGTCGCCGCCAGGCCAGCTATGCCGGGCCGGAAGCGGGCGTCGCGGAATGGCTCGACAGCTATGCCAAGGCCGGTGCCAGCCATCTGATGATCCGCTTCGCCGGCGATCATGAACAACAACTTGCGGCAATGGCGCGGGTGCGCGTCTCGCTCGGCTGGTAAGGCAAAGGGGAAACGATCATGACCATCACGATGGGAAGCGGTGACTTCACATATCAACCGGCTGAAGGCTGGATGAAGCTGCCGGATGGCTGGGTGACCGGCGATGTCGCCGCCGTTGGCGTCGATCGCTGGGACAACGTCTACGCCTTCAACCGCGGCGCGCATCCGATGATCGTGTTCGACCGCGATGGCAATTTCCTGCGGTCCTGGGGGGAGGGCGTGTTCTCCCGCGCCCATGGCGTCCATATGGGGCCGGATGACAGCATCTATTGCACCGATGATGGCGACCATACGATGCGCAAATGCAGCCTCGACGGAAAGGTGCTGTTGGAGATCGGCATTCCCGGCAAAGCCAGCCCTTACATGAGCGGGGAGCCATTCAATCGCTGCACCCATACCGCGCTGTCGCCGCAAGGCGACATCTATATCTCCGACGGCTACGGCAACGCCCGGGTGCATAAATACGCCCCCGATGGGCGGCGCCTGCTGTCCTGGGGCGGGCCTGGCACCCGCCCTGGCCAGTTCAACATCGCGCACAACATCTGCTGCGACGCCGATGGCTGGGTCTATGTCGCGGACCGGGAAAACCACCGCGTCCAGGTGTTCGACGGCAATGGCAAGTATGAGACGCAGTGGAACAATCTGCATCGCCCGAGCGGGTTGTTCATGACCGGTGGCACCTGCCCGCTGTGCTATATCGCGGAACTCGGTCCGCATCTGCCGGTCAACCGCGATCATCCGAATATCGGCCCCCGGATCAGCGTCATGGACCTCAAGGGAACCCTGCTGGCGACCGTGGAGGCATCCCCCGCCCGCGGCGCCGGCCCGGGGCAGTTCATCTCGCCCCATGGCATGTCCGTGGATTCGCGCGGCGATCTGTATGTGGGGGAGGTCGCCGATACCTCCTGGTCGCGCTCGTTCCCGGATGTGCCCAAGCCCAAGCCGGTGCGGTGTTTGCAGAAGCTGGTGAAGGTCAAGGCCGGTTAGTCTGTAACGTTTGGTCCTTTGGGGTGTCAGAGGTGGGAACCTCATGCCCCAAGGGACCCCATCATGCCCCGTATACTCCGCCTGCTCACCTGGCCCGCCGCCGTGTTCATTGCCGGGACCTTGCTCTGGTACGAGCAATACAAGCTGACCGGCAACGAAGGCTCGGTCTATCTGTTCACCATCCTGTCAGACTGGCTGTGGATCCACGGCTACGAGAAGCCATTCCGCCTGTTTGTCGCGTTCATGGAGATCGCGGCCTCCATCCTGGTGGTGATCCCACGCACGCGGGTGTTTGGTGCGGCTTTCGCGCTGGGGATCATTTCCGGAGCGATCTTCTTCCACCTCGTCAGCCCGCTGGGCATCGACCCCTATCATGACGGTGGCGCCTTGTTCACCGAAGCGTGTGAGGTCTGGCTATCGGCGGCATTCATCCTGGCGGTGATGCGTGAGGATGCGATGGCGCTGGTTCGGGCCCATATCCTGAAAGGATGATATCAAACGAGAACAGGACGATCGCCTTCAGCGATGATGCGCCAGAGCACACGGCTCTCGCTGCGGTCGTAGTCGCCATGGGCGCGGTGCATGGTGGCGCGGTCATCGATCACCAGCACGTCGCCCTTGCGCCAGGCGTGGGTGTAGACGATCTCCGGCACGATCATGCGGTCCAACAGGTCTTCCAGGTATTCGCTGGAGGCTTGTGGACTCCATCCTTCGATGCGATCCGTCTTGCCGATATGGAAATAAACCGCGTTCGATCCATGCGTCGCATGCGTGCGCACCATGGGGTGGATGATCGGTTTGTCGAACGCGTCGATGTCTTCGGCACGGGTATCGGATTTGCCGCGATCCAGCCGGTTCACGGTCTTTAGCGTCGCCAGCCGGGCGCGTTCGTCCGCCGGCAGCGCGGCCAGCGCGGCGCGCATATTGGCCACGCTGGTGCCGCCGCCGGCGGAGGGGATCTCCACCCCATACAGCAACGTGGCCGCGGGCGGGCGGAGCCGGTTGGTGTGATCGGTGTGCCAGCTTTCCGCCGGCTCCTGCCCATGACGGTGCCAGATCAGCCCGATGTCGGGGTAATCGGCCATGTTATGCTGGGAATAATGCTGCCGCATCGGCGGGCCGAAGAGGCTGGCGGCCCGCAGGTACTGTTCCGGCGTCAAGGTTTGGTCGTGAAAGACCAGCGCCAGATGTTTCCCCAGCGCGTCATAGAGTGCGGCTCGGGTGTCACCGTCCAGCGGCTGGCTGAGATCGATGCCGGAGACTTCGGCACCCAGAGACGGATGCAGCCTGGTGATCATCAGCGCGGTCATGGCGTTAACCCCTGTCGTTTGAACAGGAGGTTAACGCGTTTCGTGTGACACTCAAATCTAGAGCCTGTCCGTCTAAAGACGGACAGGCTCCTGCTATGTTTGATCGAGCAATTTCACCGGTTTGTTGATCGCTGCGCGATTCAACCTAAACCGGTATTGCTCTAGCGAACGAAGCCCGAGATTTCGTCCTTGGCCCAGGCGATCACCTGCGGAATGGTCTGGCCGGACACAAGCCGCGATACCATGCCCGGGACGACGCTGCGGTTCCAGATCTGGACCGCGATTTCGGGCGGACCAGAGGACCCGGTGATGTAATATTCCGCGTCATGCCAGGGCCGGACCGGGTAGTTGAAAATGGTCCCCGTGGGCGGCCCCACCTCGGTCCAGATCTTGAAGTCGGTCATCGACTGGAACGGTGGGATGTCGTAGCCGGCGACGGCCGCGCCCATCGGTTCGACCTGCTCGCGCTGGGCCAGATGCAGCAGCAGGTCCTTCGCGGCGGTCTTGTTTTGCGCGAACTCCCAGATGCCCCAGAAATAGGGCCGCATCGGCACCAGCCGACCTTTGGGCCCCTTGGGATTGGGGAAGGTCCAGCAGTCAGCCGCGACCTCAGGCGCGTCGCGCTTGGCGACCGCCCAGGCCGACGGGGGATTCCAGATCATCGCCGATTTGCCGGAAATCAGGGCGCGGTTGTTGGAGGCGTCGTCGTAGCTGATCGTATCGGCCGGCAGGAACGGGATGAGCTTTTTGCAGTATTCCAACGCGATCTTCACGTTGTCGCTGTCGACCGTCACATTGCCCTTGGCTTCGATCAGGTCGGCTCCGAAGGCGCCAAACGTGGCGCCCCAGGTCTGGCGGGCGTCGGTGCTGCCGGAACCGCATCCGAACCCAAACGGAAAACCGCCCTTGAAGCAGGCTTCCGCGGCCCGGAGCTGAGTGTCGTAGGTCCAGTCCTTCGCGGCGTCCGGCGTCGATTCATGCGCGGGATACCAGGCCTGAACGTCGATCCCGGCGAATTTTTTCATCATGCTGATCCGGGCGCAGGGTGTCAGCGGTGCTGAACCCCAGCCGACGGGCATGGCACGCCAATGCCCCTCCGCGATGCCAAGATATTCGTAGGCTTTGCTGATCTTGCCATACTGGCCGATGAGAGTCTTCATGATGTCGTCGACCGGCGTCAGCTTGTCGGCGAATTCATGCACCGTCCACATGTCGAATGCGTAGATGTCATGACCGGTGCGGGCCTGCGCCTCGGCCGCCATCGTGATGTTGATTTTCTCGCCGATGGCCGTCAGGAAATCGAGCTGGACCTCGACTTTGTTCTTCTCAGCCCAGGCATCGACGATTTTTTGCAGGGCGGCGTCGCCGCTGGGGACCCAATGATCCCAAAGGGCCAGCTTGAGTTTCCCCGCCGCCCCGGCGGTGCGGATGTTGACCAGTGGTAAAGCCGCGCTGGCGGCAGCGATTTTGATGGCAGCACGACGCGAAACGCGATCTGACATATGGTAACACTCCCTGGGTGGCCGGCTTTTTTGCCGGCGTTTTGTTTTTCGTCGGTCATTCGAAGGCGACCCTGGGGACGAGTATGTTTCAGCGGAACCCGCACTTGCAACAAGAAGTCACGCCGTCATGGGTATGATACCCGCCACCCCTGCGCTATAGCGGCGCCATGCAAGCGGCTCGTTCGCTGATTCGTATCGTCGTCAACATTGCTCTGGATGGACTCCTGGCGGCGTTGGCGGTCCCGGTTGCCCGATGGATCGCTGATCCAGCGGGCGATGTCGTGCATCCGCTGTGGCTGGTGCCGTTGGGGGCGCTTGCCCTCTTGCTGGCCGGGGCCCCATTCGGCCTGTCCCGCCAGTATTGGCGCTTCGCCGGTATCGAGGATCTCCTGACCGTCGGGGCCAGCAGTGTGGTCGGGGCAGCCTTGCTCGCGCTCCTGACCGTGTCGTTCGGCATGCCGACGTCGAATCCGGCCTTCCCCGTCATTCACGCCTTGACCATGCTGGTGATGCTGGGGGCGCCGCGTGTGTTCTATCGCCGGCTGCGTCTGCGCGATTCCGGCCGTGCCGCCGAGGCCGATATCACCTCCATCGTGCTCGTCGGCGATGGGGAGGACGCGGACGTCTTCCTGCGTGCCTTGGCGCAGGACCGTCGCAAGGCCTTTCAGGTCGAAGGGTTGATCACGCCCACCGCGCGCCTGACCGGCCGCCGCATCCAGGGCTACCCCATCCTCGGCGCGATCGCTGAAACCGGCACGGTCCTCGATCGTCTGCGGGCCGAGGACCGTATGCCGGACGCGCTGGTCATCACCTCCCCGGATCCGACCGGCGCCTTTCTGAAGCCCGTGGTTGAACAAGCGGATCGCTTCGGTCTGCGGGTGCGCCGCGCACCACGGCCGACCGCGTTGGATCCCCATACCGGGCCCGACCAGGGCCGGGCGCTGGAGCTGAAGCCGGTCGCGATCGAAGACCTGCTGAACCGGCCGCAGGTCCCGCTCGACCGTGATGGCATGGCCCGGCTGATTCAGGGACGCCGTGTGGTCGTGACCGGTGCCGGCGGCACCATCGGCTCCGAACTCGCGCGGCAGGTGGCGGCGTTTGGGCCGGCCAGCCTGATCCTGATCGATAACGGCGAATACGCCTTATGGCAGATCGACCTGGAGCTGGCGGAAACCCATCCCGGCGTGCCGCGCCGGACCCTGATCGCCGATATTCGCGACGAGGCCCGCATTCGCGCCGTCTTTGACGATGTCCGGCCGGAGCTGCTGTTCCACGCCGCCGCGTTGAAACATGTCCCGATGGTCGAGGCCAATCCCCTCGAAGGCCTGCTGACGAATGCCGCCGGTACGCGCCACGTCGCCGATGCCGCGCGCGCGGTGGGCACCCTCGCGATGGTGCTGATTTCGACCGACAAGGCCGTCAACCCCACCAGCGTCATGGGCGCCTCGAAACGTGTGGCGGAGATGTATTGCCAGGCCTTGGACATCCAGGCGCTGCAATCCGGGCAGGGCATGCGCTGCATCACCGTCCGGTTCGGCAATGTGCTGGGCTCCACCGGCTCGGTCGTGCCGCTGTTTCAACGCCAGCTGGCACGCGGCGGGCCGCTGACCGTCACCCATCCGGACATGCAGCGCTACTTCATGACCGTGCGGGAGGCCGTGGGCCTGGTGTTGCAGGCCAGCGTTCTGCGAGTCGGCGATGTCGAGCTGCCGCTGGCGCGGGATGGCGGGATTTTCGTGCTCGACATGGGCGATCCCGTGAAAATCGTCGATCTCGCCCGCCAGATGATCCGCCTGGCCGGTTTGCGGCCGGAAGAGGACGTCGAAATCCGCTTCACCGGTCTGCGCCCCGGTGAAAAACTGTTCGAAGAATTGTTCCATGGCAAGGAACCACCGGTTCCCACCGGCTATGCCGGCCTGCTCATGGCGTCACCGCGGACCGCCGATCCCGCCATCGTCGGGCGGGCGTTGGACGAAATCGCCGCCGCCTGCCGCGGCGGTCAGCCGCGCCTCGCACTCGCCCTCCTGGGGCGCTTGATTCCGGAATTTGAACACAACGCCGACGGCGCCTCTGGTGAGGCGCGGGCATGATCCCTGTATCGCGAGATCCCGCATGACCGACACCAAGCCAGCCCCGATCCCGTTCCTGGACCTGAAGGCGCAGCAGGCCCGCATCGCCGTCGATCTGCGGCGCCGGATCGATGCCGTGCTGGCGCATTGCCAGTTCGTGATGGGCCCGGAAGTGGCGGAGCTGGAAGCCGCTTTGGCGAAATTCTGCGGCGCGGCGCATTGCGTCGGCGTCAGCTCCGGCACCGATGCGCTGCAGATCGCCCTCATGGCCGAAGGTATTGGCCGCGGTGATGCGGTGTTCCTGCCGGCCTTCACCTATACCGCGACAGCCGAGGTGCCGCTGGTGCTCGGCGCCACGCCGGTGTTCGTCGACGTGCATCCCCGCACTTTCCAAATGGATCCCGCCCATCTGGAACAGCGGATCGCCGACGTGCGGGCCGCCGGCATATTGAAGCCGCGCGCGATCATCGGTGTCGATCTGTTCGGCCAACCCGCCGATTGGCCCGCATTATCCGCCATCGCGGCGCGGGAGGGTTTGTTTACCCTCGATGACCTCGCGCAGAGCTTCGGGGGATCGTTGCACGGCAAGATGCTGGGCACCCAGGCTGATGCCACCGCGACCAGCTTCTTCCCCTCCAAGCCGCTGGGCGCCTATGGCGATGGCGGTGCCTTGTTCACCGAAAGCGCCGAACGCGCGGCGATCTTTCGCAGCTTGCGCACGCATGGCGAAGGCACCACCCGCTACGAAGTCTTGCGCACCGGCATGAACGGCCGGCTGGATTCCATTCAGGCGGCGGTGCTGCTGGCCAAGCTGGCCGTGTTTCCGGAAGAGCTCGCGGCCCGGGAAAAAATCGCGGCCTATTACGACTCCCGCCTGGGCAATGCGGTCATGACGCCACTGCGGGTCCCCAACAGCACGAGCGCCTGGGCGATCTATGCGATCCTGTTGAAAGACGGCGCGGATCGCGACGCCGTGCAGGCCGCGCTCCGCGACGATGGGGTTCCGACCGCGATTTATTATCCGCGTCCATTGCATCGGCAACCCGCCTATCGCGATGCGCATGATGGCGCGGCCTTGCCGGTGTCGGAGGATCTGGCGACCCGCATTCTCGCTTTGCCGCTGCATCCGGATCTGGATGACGTCGCGGTCGCGCGCATCTGCGACGCGGTCCTCAAAGCGGTCGGCTGATCAGGTCATTCGCACCCGCCCGATGACGCAGGCCCCTGGTCCGGCGTTGCCGCCATCGGGTGACCGCCGCCGGGTGACCGTGGCCGCGTTGCCTTGTAGGGTGACGGCCAGATCGATCCAAGAGAGTGCGCCATGAACCCAGGTCCCCTCGTTGATACCCACGCCCATATCTATCTGGCGGATCATCCCGTCATCCCCACCGCGACCCACCGGCCGGAGCGGTCGTTCACCGACCGCGATTTCCTGCGCACGTTGGACGAAAACGGGGTGTTGTTCGGGGTGATCGCGGCGGCCAGCTTCATGGGCAGTTTCAACGACTACACGCTCCAGGCATTGCGCACCCATCGCCGTCTGCGGGCGACAGCGATCGTGGCACCCGATGTGACCCTGCCGGAACTGCGGGCGATGGACGCGGACGGCATCGTCGGCATCCGTTTTTCGCTCCGCAATTACGCCGGGGATCCGGACCTGAGTTCACCCGAATATCAGCGGCTGTTGCGGCGCGTGGCTGATCTGGACTGGCATGTTCATATCTATGCGGAGGGGGATCGGATCGCCCGCATGACCCCGCTCTTGCTGAACGCCGGGGTGAAGCTGGTGATCGATCATTACGGCAATCCCGATCCGAAGCTGGGCGGCAATTCGCCCGGGTTTCAGGCGGCGCTGCGCGCGCTGGGGTCCGGCCGCGGCTGGGTGAAGGTGTCCGGGCCCTACCGGTCGCCGGGCTGCGATCATCCCGCTCTGGCGGCGCGGCTGCTGGCCGAGGCGGGGCCGGAGCGGCTGCTGTTCGGCAGCGACTGGCCCTTTGTCGGGCATGAGGACGAAATCACCTACCGCGACACGGTGAATTGGTTCGAGGCCGCGATCCCCGATGCCGCCACCCGCGATGCCATCGGCCGCACCGCCGCCCGTTTGTACAGGTTCGCATGATGATCCGCCTTGTCCTGATGGCCATCCTGTCGCTGGCCCTTCTGGCACCGGCCCGGGCCGAGACCAACGAACTGCATCTGGGGGTGCAGCGCGGCATGACCTACCTCGTCTTCGCGGTCATCGAGCATGAGAGGATGATCGAGAAGCAGGCCGCCGCCCTGGGGATCCCCGACCTCAAGGTCACCTATGCGCGGTTTTCCGGCGGGCCGGCGATGACGGATGCGCTGATCGCGGGCTCGATCGATACGGCGGCGACGGGGATTCCCTCCTTCCTGGGCCTGTGGGCGAAAGGGCGCGGGCGTCTGGCCGTAAAGGGGCTGTCATCCTATGGCTCGGTGCCGTTCGGGCTGGTCACGCGCAATCCGGCGGTGAAGACCTTGGCGGATTTGTCCGACAAGGACCGGATCGCGACCCCGGGCGTGAAATCCTCGACCCAGGCGATCCTGCTCGCGATGGCGGCGGAGAAGCTGTATGGGCTCGCGCATGCGGATCATTTCGACGCGATGACCGTCACGCGCGGTCACCCCGATGCCATGGCGGCCTTACTGGGCGGGACCGAGATCAACAGCCATTTCTCCATCCCGCCTTATATGCAGGCGGAATTGCGCGCCCCCGGCGTGCACCTCGTGACCACGACCGAAGAGATCCTGGGCGGCACGATGTCGAGCGGCACCATCTTCCTGACGGTGAAATTCGCCGAGGACAATCCCAAGGTCATGGCCGCCTATTACGCCGCGTTGAAGGAAGCCGCCGCTTATATCACCGCTGACCCGCATCGCGCGGCGGAAGCCTACCTCGCGGTGTCGGGGGAGAAGACCGCGCTTGCCGAAATCGAAGAGATCATCCGCATCCCCGGCACGACCTTTGACGTCGCGCCGCATGGGGTGACGGCGGTGGCGGGGTTCCTGCACCGCACGGGCGTGATCGCGGCGGAGCCGAAGGACTGGAAGGAGCTCTACCTGCCCTTCGTGCATGGAGAACCCGGGAGCTGACCCCCGGTTAACCCAACGCGGCCATCACCCGCCGCACCGCCGGGCGTTCCGTCATCAGCCGGCGGTGCGCCATGACCTTGGGAATGCGGCTCTGGTCAACGGTGTCGCCCTCGATCCACTGCGTCAGCGCGAACAGATAGGCGTCGCAGATGCTGTTGGTCTGGCCGATAACCCAAGGGCCTTGGATCATGGTTGCCTCGATCAAATCCCAGCACTGCGCCACCGCCCGTGGGGCGAAGCGCTTCATGCCGGCGATGGTCGCGTCGTCATCCGCCCAGCGGTGGCCGCGCATGCGATGGGCATGCGCGATATGGAGGGTGGAACACAGATAGAGGTTGAATTCCTGCACCCGTGCGAAGGCGAAGGGATCGTGCAGCGGCGCCAGCCCGGCCTCGGGGAAGTGCTGCGCGATATAGGCGAGGATCGCGGGTGTTTCGGTCAGCGTGCCATGCTCGGTCACCAAAGCGGGGACGCGGCCCTTGGGATTGATAGCGAGGTAGGCGTCACCGCGTTGTTCCCCCGTCCTGAAGTCGACCCGAACGACGGTGTAGTCCGCGCCGGCGTCCTCCAACGCGATGTGCGAGGCGAGGGCGCAGGTGCCGGGCGCGGAATGCAGTATGACCATGTCAGTTGACGCCTTTCCTCTGCGGCACCGGGCCCGCCCAGCCGTCTCATTTGATATTGTATAGCTTCGCCGCGTTGTCATGAACGATTTTGCGCCGCGTGGACTCTGAGAATCCGGCCAAATTCTCCCCCAGAATACGGTGCGAGTCCGGCCACAGACAATCCGGATGCGGATAGTCCGAGCCCCACATGATCCGATCCTCTCCGATCAGCGGCACGATGGGTTCCAGGAATTTGTCCTGCTGATACGTCACATAACCCTGGCGGCGGAAATAGTCGCTCGGCTTCATCTTGAAGCCCAAGGATCGCGCCCGGTCGTGATATTCGGTATCAAGCCGATCAAAGACGTAGGGCAGCCAGGTTACGCCGGATTCGCCGAGGACGAAGTTGAAGTCGGGGAACCGCTCACAGGCGCCGGAGGCCAGCAGCGACACCAGCACCTCCATCGTATCGAGCTGGAACAGAGCCGAACGCACCAGCCGCCATTCGGTGAAATAGTCCTTCTCCATCGCTGGGGTGTCGGGCGCGCGCACCGCCTTGAAGCCAGTGGAGTGGAACGATACGGGGAATTTACATTCCGCGCTCGCCTGCCACAGTGCGTCCCAGTCATGATGCCAAAGCGGCAGGCCCATGCCCTTGAACGCGAGATCGCCGCCGCGCAGGCCCAGCTTCGCGCAGCGCCGCACCTCCGCCGCCGCCACCTTCGGATCCGCGTTCGGGATCAGCGCGAGGGGGAAGACCCGGTTGGGGTCGGATTGCCTGGCGAAGTCGGCGACCCAGTCATTGTAGACGGTATCCGCCCAGTCGCGGATTTCGAAATTGCCGATGATCTCGTTGATGCGCAGGCAGCCATAGACGATCTCCGCCTGCACGCCATCCCGGTCGAGGTCCTTGACCCGCCATTCCGGGGTCGTCGGCCGGGCCACGGCGCCGCGGCGGTAGTCCCATTCGAAGCCGAGATCAGCCATCTCATCGACATGGGTGAAGGAGCCTTTTTCATATTTGCTGAACCCCGGCCCAACCCCGTTCCACATGCCCTGATCCGTGCCATCGACGATCCAGTGGAGGCCGTCGTCGCGTTCCTCGGTCCGGGGAACCAGGCCCTTCCATTTGTTCGGCGCCGCATCCGACCACAGGTCGGGCGGGCAATAGGTCATGTCGATGTGGTTGTCGGCGGAGATGAGCTTGTCTGCCATGGGACGCTCCTGGTTTTTGTTGGAGCGACGCTAGCGCCGGTTCCGCCGGCGGGGCAAGGATGGCCGGCGGTTCTGGGCGCCAAACCGCGATGAGGCCGGCATGCCCGACTGGATTCACACATCCCGGGGACGATTTTTGCTGGCGCTGCTCTACACCGTTATGGCCCGGCTTGTCCCTACCATGTTCACACATCGCGGGAACGATTTTTGCTAGCACTGCTCTGCACCGTCATGGCCCGGCTTGTCCGGGCTACCTATCGCGGCATGGTGCGGGCGGCGGTGGCCCGGACAAGCCGGGCCATGACGTGTTAGGCCGTGTGGACGGATTTGATCAAGACAAACACACAGGCCAATGACACGAATGCCTCGTAGTTTCGCTTGGTCTTCTCACAGCGCATAGCGACCCGCTTGAACCGTTTGAGTTTGCCGAAGCATTGCTCGACGC